>CAOJQV010000030.1 GCA_948441945.1 uncultured Clostridium sp.
GTTGACCTACACTCTTTCCCTACACGACGCTCTTCCGATCTTAAATCCCCTTAAAAAGGGAAATAGGGACACTCCTTTTTCAAAGGGGTGTCCCTATTTCCCTTTTTAAGGGGATTTAAGGAACGTCCCTATCTCCCTATTTTACTTCAACATCTATATTTAAAATCTCTCCATTAATATTTGTTTCTGTATATTCTGTTCTTTCTGCTTCATATATAATGTCTAACGCTAAAGTATCATGTTTAATTAATTCAGAATTTGCTTTTATTACATTTTCTAGCATTTCATTTCCAGATACATAAAGATTTATTTTATCTAAAACTTCAAATCCTTTGTCTTTTCTCATATTTTGTACTTTTGACAATACTTCTCTTACATATCCTTCTTCTTTTAATTCTTCAGTAATATGTGTATCTAATACAACTCCTATTTCTCCTTCCCCTGCAAATGCAAATCCTTCTTTTCCTTGCATTGTTACAAGTAAGTTTTCTGAATTTAATCCAATTTGTATATCATCTATTTCAATATATTCTATTCCACCATTTTTTACTGTGTTTGCTAAATCCATTTGATTCTTTTTAGCAATTTCTTCTTTTATTCTTGGAATTAATTTTCCATATTCTTTTCCTAACACTGGTAGATTTGGCTTAATTTCAAAATTTACATAGTCTGACATTTCTGCACCTAGTTTAACAGCTTTTACATTTAATTCTTCTTTTACTATATCTGAGTAATATTCTGGTAATGTATCTATAGATATTAACATTTCTGATAATGGTTGTCTGTTTTTGATATTTGCTGAGTTTCTTGCACTTCTTCCTAATTTTACTATTGAATATGCTAAATCCATTTCTTTTTCTAATTTACTGTCTATTGCTGTTTCATCTACTTCTGGCCATGTACATAAATGGATACTTTCAGGTGCTGTATTGTCTAATCCTACTACTAGATTTTGATATATTTCTTCTGTTATAAATGGTACGAATGGTGCTGATATTTTACATAGTGTTACTAAGATTTTATATAGTGTCATATAAGCTCCTATTTTGTCTTCTGTTAATTCTTGACTCCAAAATCTTTCTCTATTTCTACGTACATACCAATTTGATAAACTGTCTGTAAATTCTTCTATTTCTAATGCTGAACTTGTTATATCATATTTTTCTAATTTTTTGTCTACATTTTTTACAACAGTATTTAATTTAGATATTATCCATTTATCCATTACATTTGTTGGTTTAAAGTCTTTGTAATTTAATGGATTAAATTGGTCAATTTCTGCATATAAAACATAGAATGAATATACATTCCATAAAGTACTTAAAAATCCTCTTTGTGTTTCTTGTACATTATTTAATCCTAATCTTGTTGGTAACCATGGTGCTGATACTGTATAGAAGTGCCATCTTGTTGCATCTGCTCCTACTGTATCTAATAACATCATTGGGTCTACTCCATTACCTTTTGATTTTGACATTTTTTGTCCTTTTTCATCTAATACATGACCTAGTACTATACAATTTTCAAATGGCGTTTTTCCAAATAGTGCTGTTCCTAGTGCTGTTAGTGTATAGAACCATCCTCTAGTTTGGTCAATTGCTTCTGATATGAACTGTGCTGGGAAGTTGCTATCAAATAGTTCTTTGTTCTCAAAAGGATAGTGTAATTGTGCAAATGGCATTGAACCTGAGTCAAACCAACAGTCTATAACTTCTTTTGCTCTTGTCATTTTCTTTCCACATTTTGAACATTTTAAATGTACTTCATCTATATATGGTTTATGCAATTCTATATCTTCTGGGCAGTCTATTGCTTTTGCTTTTAAATCTTCTATACTTCCTATACATTCTTGATGACCACAGTTCTCATCTTCACAAGTCCAAATTGGAAGTGGTGTTCCCCAATATCTGTCTCTTGAAATTCCCCAGTCTATTACATTTTCTAAGAATTTTCCGAATCTTCCTGTTCTAATTGTGTCTGGATACCAGTTTACTTCGTTATTATTAGCAACTAATTCATCTCTCAATTTATTCATTGCAACAAACCAGCTTTCTTTTGGATAATAAAGTAGTGGTGTGTCACATCTCCAGCAATGTGGATATGAGTGTAAGTGCTTTTCTTTACTGAATAATTTATTTTGTTCAGCAAGCCATTTACAAATATCTTCATTACAATCTCTAACAAATCTTCCTGCCCATGGTTCTACTTCAGGTACAAATTTTCCTGATTTATCTACTAAGTTTATAAATGTAATTCCGTTTTGTTTAGAAACAAGACTATCATCTTCACCATAAGCTGGTGCAATGTGTACTATTCCTGTACCATCTTCTAAGTTTACGTAGTCTCCATGTATTACAACAAATGCTTTTCCTTCTACTTTGGCATAAGGTATTAATTGTTCATATTTTGTCCCTAATAATTCTTCACCTTTAAATTCTTTTATAACTTCATAAGGTGTTTCTTTTAAAACTGATTCTAATAAGTCTTTTGCTAAGATGTAGTTTTCATATACTGGTTCTTCATCTGTTCCTATATTTGCTTTAACTTCTACATAAGTATAAGATTTATTTATACATAATGCTAGGTTTGAAGGTAATGTCCATGGTGTTGTTGTCCATGCTAAAATATATGTGTTTTCTCTTTCTAATACTTTAAATTTAGCAACACAAGTTAAATCTTTAACATCTTTGTATCCTTGTGCTACTTCGTGTGAAGATAGAGCTGTTCCACATCTTGGGCAATATGGCATTACTTTATGTCCTTCATATAAAAGACCTTTTTCCCATAACTGACTTAAAGCCCACCACACTGACTCAATATATTCATTGTGATATGTTACATAAGGATTATCCATATCAACCCAATATCCAACTTTGTTTGTCATTTCTTCCCACATATTAACATATGTAAAAACACTTTCTTTACATTCTTTAACAAATTTTTCTACACCATATTCTTCAATTTGTTGTTTTCCTGATATTCCAAGTTTTTTCTCAATTTCAAGTTCAACTGGAAGCCCATGTGTATCCCATCCTGCTTTACGTATTACTTGATAACCTTTCATAACTTTGTATCTTGGTATAATATCTTTCATCACTCTTGTTTCAATATGACCAACATGTGGCTTTCCATTAGCTGTTGGTGGTCCATCATAAAAGGTAAAATATCTTTTACCTTTATTCATATTAAAATTTTTCTTAATTATATCTTTTTCTTTCCATTTTTCTGCGACTTCTTTTTCCATTCCTACAAAGCCGTCTTTTAATTCTACTTTTTTATACATGCTTTTTCCTCCTTTCGGAAAGCTTCGCTTTCCTCATCACCATCCAAAATTTTGTCTGTCAAATGAGACAGTTGGGACAGTCCTAATTTGTCTCGTTTTCATTGTTATATTTTGTGGTTTTCTGCGATTTTAATCTTTTTATATTCTATTTTTTAAATTCACCTGCTACACTTTCTATATTTTGTAATTCAAATCTATATTCTTGTTTTACATTTGGATATTTTTCATGGTCTACTTCTGATAAAAACATTTCTTTAGGTCTTGCCCATAAGCCACCGTCTCCATATAACCTTCTGTATATTACTAATTCTTCTTTTGTTTCTGAGTATTTTGCAATATCTTCAACTAAATAGTAATCTCCTTTAAAATGCTTGTAAATACCATTAATTTTTAGTTCTCTCATAAAATCCCCCTCCTTATTTTCATTCGTTTTAAAAAATCCACTTCGCCTATATACTAGGACGAAATGGATTTTTCCGCGGTACCACCTATTTTAGTAATCTATAATATTTTTTATTACTCTCTTAATTTTTCTTTAACGCAGATATACGGCTATACTTACTTTTTTCAGTTTAGCAACAGTTAGGTGATATCAAATTATTTTTACTTACCAAATTTCCAGCTTCCTTTGGCTCTCTTTAAGTTATTTTATAATTTGCATTGTCCTTACTTTTGTTTTTTAGTATTAGATGTATTATAACATATTTTTTTAAAATTTCAATAGTTTTTTATTTAAATTTCGATTTTTCGTTTATACTATTTTTAGGTGTTAATTATGAATCAAATTTTAATGACAAATCTTAATCCTAATAAAAATAAAGCTAATAAATTGAGAGTCGTTTTGAAATTTCATATTTTATTTTCTTCAATTTTGATAGTTTTAACTGGATTTTTATTGTCTTATCAAAAAATTAAACTTAATCAAAAAGAAGCATATTCAAGTAAAGTTTTAAGTAGTTATAATATTTCAAAGCTATATGCTAATGTAAATATAGATAATATTAAAGAAGAATCAACATATGTGTTGGGAGTTATAGAAATACCTAAAATTGGCGTTATTTATCCTATTTTTTCTAATTATACAGATGAGCTTTTAAAAATATCTCCTTGTCGTTTTTATGGTCCTCTTCCTGGAAAAGTTGGTAATTTGTGTATAGCAGGGCATAATTATGATAACAACAAATTTTTTAGTAAAATTTCTAACTTAACTATTGGTGATGAGATTACTGTTTCTGACTATTATAATCAAAAATTTACTTACTATGTTTTTAATATTTATGAAGTAGAACCTGATAACCTTTCTCCAGTTTATTCTTATAATAAAAAATTTAGGGTTTTAACTTTAATTACTTGCAATAATGTTAATCATAAGAGAATTGTTGTACAGGCAATATATAAAATACGATAAAAAAGAAATTATTGAAATAATCAATAATTTCTTTTTTAATAAATAGTTTTTAATTAATATATCTTTAATATTATTATACTTTTTTAAATAGCCATTTGATTCCAGTATTGTCTAAAACTTTTTTATTTAGGGCTTTTGCTTCTACTTCATCTGCCCATAAATATGCAAGAAATGTAATTAGTAAAAATACGAAATCTAATGCCATATTATAACATAATTTAGAATATAAATATGAGAATTCCTCTTTTAATGTTATAATTTGAATTGTGTGCACAACTAATAGTGTTAAATATCCAAATAGTGGTATAGCTACAATCATACTTCTTTTGACTTCTTGTGACAAAAAGATGAATAAGACTGTTACTATTACTAATAAAATTAATGTAAGTAAGTTTGTTAAATCGAATATAAACACTTTGGTGCCTCCCTGTCTTTTTTCTTTTGTTACTACACTTTTATATTATCACTTTTATTTATTTTAATCAACTATTTTTTCAAAATTTTATATTACATTTTTGTTACAAAATTATTTTAATTTCTTTTCTATTAATTCTGCTATTTCTTTTGCTTTTTTAGTGATATATTCTTGGTCTTCTCCTTCTATCATAACTCTTACTAAAGGTTCTGTCCCTGAAGGTCTTATTAGCACTCTTCCATTTCCAGCAAATTCTTTTTCTAATTTTTCTATTGCTTGTTTTATTTCTTCATCATTTTCATAATTATATTTTTTGTCTGAGCTTACTTTTGCATTTATTAAAACTTGTGGATATAATTTTATAATTTTTGTCATTTCTGATGCTTTTTTATTTGCTTCTAGAATTGATTGTATTAGCATTAAAGATGTTAAAATTCCATCTCCTGTTGGATTATAATCTAGTAATATTACATGCCCTGATTGTTCTCCACCTAAATTATATCCATTTTTTATCATTTCTTCTAATACATATCTATCTCCTACTTTTGTTTGCATTAATTCTAATCCATTGTCTCTTGAATATTTATGTAATCCCAAATTACTCATAACTGTTGCAACTAATGTATCTTTATTTAGCTTTCCTTTATTTTTTAGATAGTTTGAGATAATTGCCATAATAATATCTCCATCTATTTCGTTTCCATTTTCATCTACTGCTAAACATCTGTCTCCGTCTCCATCATAAGCAACACCCATACTTAATTTATTTTCTATTACATATTTTTTTAGCCCTTCTAAATGAGTTGAACCACAGTTATGATTGATATTTATTCCATCTGGTTCGTTATTAATTATTTTGTATCTTATTCCTAATGATTTAAAGATTTTTTCAGCTACATAAGATGTTGCACCGTTTGCTGTATCAATTCCTACAATAAAATCGTTTTTATTAATTTTTTCAAAATTATCATCAAAATTTTTTCTAAAAAAGTAAACATATTCATCTAATAAATCTAATCTATATTCTGATACTCCTATCTTATTGCTAACTGCTGTAAGTTCATCGATTTTACCTGAATCCATTACTTCTTCTATTTCTTCTTCTAAGCTATCTAAAATTTTAGTTCCTTTGTTGCTAAAGTATTTTATTCCATTAAACTCGTAAGTATTGTGAGATGCAGATATAACAACACTTGCATCTGCATTTAGTTTTCTTGTTAAATATGCTACTGCTGGTGTTGGTATTACTCCTAATAATTTAACATTTGCTCCATAACTTAGAAACCCTGCTACCATTGCACTTTCTATCAAAGTTCCAGATATTCTAGTATCTCTACCTATTAAAATTGTTGGTGTATGTTCTGATTGTTTTGATAAAACATATGCACCTGCTTTTGCTACCCTATATACTAATTCTGGTGTAAGTTCAGTATTTGCTATTCTTCTTATACCATCTGTTCCAAAGTATTTTCTCATAATAAAACTCTCCTATCTTTTTAAATGCATAATCATTTTTTCTTTAAAATCTAATTTTATCTCTTGTGGTTCTGGTATATTAATTCTTTTATTATCTAGTACTAATTTAGGATTAGTTGTAGTTAATTCTTCTAATCTTTTTTTACCTACTATATACATTATTTTTTCTAATGCATCTTGTATGTTCTTGTAAACAGTATTTTGTCTATGTACATCACTTCCTAAAAAATGTATCATATCATTTTCAAAGAATTTTCTTACTATTATTTTTGATTTTTCTCCATATTGACCTAAAATACTTCCATAATTTGCTTGCATTAATACTCCTCGTTCAATTAAATCATTAATTAATTTGGGATTTTTTTGCACAAAAGTATATCTTTCTGGATGTGCTAGTATTGGTATTATTTTATTTTGTTGTAGAGAATATATGACTTCATATAAATTTATTGGCTGTATATTTAGTGGCATTTCAAATAAAACATAACTTCCATTATTTATAGTTGATGCTTTTCTTTCTATTAATATGTCTAGTGTATTTTCTGATAAATAAATTTCATTTGCTATATATAAATTTATGTTTATTCCTTTTGTTCTTAAACTATCTCTAATTGCTTTTACCCAAATATCTCTTTCACGAGCTCCTGTTTCATAATAGTTTTCTATATAATGTGATGTTAAAATAATTCCTTCAAATCCCGCTTCTTTAGCTTCTTGTATTAAGTTAAATGTTTCTTCTATACTTCTTGACCCATCATCTATATTAGGTATAATATGTGTATGAAAGTCTATCATTATAATTCTCCTCTTTTAGTTTAAATTTTTCTTTTCTTGGTCTAAATATGAATTTATTTGATTTAAAATCTCACTTGTTTTTTCATCTAATATTGTTGCTGTTTCTCCAGTTTTTTCTAAATCCTCTAAATCTTCTGAATTTTCTAGTAGTTTTGGTTTTTCTAAAATTTCTTCATTATTATTAGTTTGTTGATGAGTTTCTTTTTCTTCATTATTCATTTGTTGTTTTTCAACAGTTTTTTCATCGTCATTTATTATCTTAATTTCTGTATCTTTATTATCTAATTCTTGATTATCTGTATTTTTAGTTTCTTCTATTTCTGAACTAATAGTTTCTTCGTAATAATAGTTTTCATTATATTTTTTAACAGAAACTGGCATTTTATTAATAACTACACCAGCTAATTTTCCACCAACATTTTGTATACTTTTTAATGATTTTTCTAAGCAGTCTTTTTTAGTGTCTTTATATGCTGTTACAATTATGCTTGAATCAACTACTCTTGATAATATAACAGAATCTGTTACAAGTTCACATGGTGTTCCATCTATAATTATAATATCACACTCTGTTCTTAAAATGTCTAATAATCTTCTCATTTGGACAGATACTAATAATTCTGATGGATTTGGAGGTATATTACCTGCAGGTATTACTAATAGATTTTTTATTTCTGTTTCTTGTATATACTTTCCAATATCTATGTCATTTTGTCCTTCTTCATCCATTTCTGTTAAAACATTTGATAGTCCTGGTCTTGGAGAAATTCCAAAGATTGTATATAATCTTCCCTTTCTCATGTCTGCATCTATTAATATTACCCTTTTTCCAGCTTGTGCAAATGTCACAGCTAAGTTTGAAGATATCCAACTTTTTCCTTCTCCTGGAAAAGTAGATGTAACTAATAAAGTTCTTAATTTTTTACTTGTGTTCATGAATTGTATATTAGTTCTTAATGTTCTAAATATTTCTGATATAGGAGATTTAGGATTTTTTTGTACAACTAATTCTTTTTTTATTTTGTCATTTTCTTTTTTTCCAGTATTAAATTCATATAAAGGTGTACTTGCTACTACTGGTATTTTAAATTGTTTTTCTACATCTTCTGCTGTTTTTATTGTTGTATCTAATATATTACTAATAAGTGCCGATATCATTGCTAAAGAAGCTCCAATAACTCCAAATATAACAATATCTCTTACATTATTTATATTTGATGGGTCTGTATTTATTTCAGCCTCATCTACTATATGTACATTATTAATATTATATATTTCTGATACTTTTTCTGTAAAAACTTTTGCCATTTCATTTGCAATTTTTGATGCATCAAATGGACTTTTACTGGTAACAGAAATTTTAATTAATTCTGTATCTTTTACAGAATTAACAGTAATGTTTTTTCTTAGCTCTTCTTCTTGAATATCTATACCTAAATTTGATATAACTTGTCTTATTACATTTTTACTTTTTAATAGTTCACTATATGTAGATATTAGTTTTGAATTTAATGTTATATCCGTTGTAGTAATTGTATTTGTTCCTTTTTTAGTTTCTTCTTGTGATGTTGTTAGTACAAGTGTTGTTGATGATGTATATTCTGGTTCTACAAGTTTATAAGTATAACCTACACCTAATGCTATAAATATAGCTGTTATGAATAATATTCTAATTTTTCTATGCCAAAATATTGTTAATACTTCTTTTAATCCCATTTCATCCATTAGTTTTTCTCCTATTTTCTTATGTTTTTAATTCTTTCCCATTTTATCATATTGTAGTTTTTGTATCAAGTTATTTATGTTAAAAATTTAAGCTTCAATAATAAACTTTTTACAAATTCTCTATTACTTATAACTGTAAATACTAAAGATGATATAATAGATATACTAGTTAAAATCATATTATTTTTATAATAGCAAATAAGTATAAAAATATAATATAGTATACTAATTATCATAAATTTTATTTTTATATTTATTTTTACTTCCTTTTTTATATCAAAATATCTATATATAGCCATTACTATAAAAGCTATTAAAGTTGAAAATGCAGCTGCATATAATCCAAATTTCCTTATAAATAATAAATTTAATCCTATATTTATAATTCCTGAAATAAAAGATGTTATTGATATATTTTTTGATTTTTTTAGAGCTATATATAATGCTCCAAACATAGAACAAAAAATATTAAATAATGTAGCTATTAATAAAATAGGAATATAGCTATAAGCTTCTGAATAATTATCATTAATCAAAACTACAAATATTATTGGCATAAGTGAAATTAGTAAAGCACATATTGATGTAAAAAATTTTATTGATTTTTGTAAAGTTCTATTTATAAAATCATCTTTATCTTTTAAATACAATGATACACTCTCAGTCCATGACATATTATATACATTATATAAATTTATAACAATATTAGAAAATTTATTTGATATGGCATATATTCCATTAAAACTGTTATTCATTAATATAGTTATAATTGTCCTGTCTGATGCACTAATTATCCACCATATAATACTATTCAATATTAAAGGTGTAGAATATTTTAATAATTGCTTTGTTTGTTCTTTTGATAGTAAGCTGATTTTAATTTTACTAACTAACTTTAGTCTAATAATTAAATATAATATACACATTGAATTTGCTATAATTTGTGATAAAAACATACCTTCAATGCCCATTTTTAATACGGCTAAGAAAAATACATTTAATACTACATTTAGTCCACCTGATATTATACAACCTATTGAATAAGAAACATTGTTACTTAATCCACGTGATATTTGTAGAAAAATACCTGAAAGTGAAGTTGTAACAATTAGAAATATAAGTAAAATTATATATTCAAATTTTATTATAGAAGTTACAACTAATATTATTGGAATTGCAGTTGTTAACATAGCTATTGCTACAATTACTACATTAGAAATAACCTTTTTGATTGCCTCTTCATCATTTCTACAATCTAATAAAAATCTAAATACTCCCATTTCTAGTTCTAATGTTATAATTGGTGCTAATAAGCCAACATAAGTTACTACTAAATCCATAATACCATATTCATTTGTTGATAAAATACTTGTATAAAGTGGAAGTAGTAAAAATGTTATAAATTGTGTACATACTTTTCCAATTATAAGTATTAATGTATTTTTTGCTAATTCTTTTCCTTTATTCATATAATAACACCTTATTTAAATTGTTCTTTCCATTGTGTAATTTTTTCTTTGTTTATATTTAATTTTGTTTCAAACTTACTGTTTATAAATTCATCAATTTTTTCAATTTCATCTCTTTCTATTGTTACTAAATTGTATGTCTCTTTCATATCTCTTGCTCTATTATCAACTATAATTATTATTGTTCTTCTATAATGTTGCATAGCTTTTATTCCAGCATGTAATCTAGTTCCAACATAATCTACTTTATTTTCTTGTAAAAATTTATCGTAATTTTCTAGTCTAGGATTTATATATTTTATATTACTGATATTTTTAAATGTTCGTAAATATTCCATATCATCTGAACCCTGAATCCAAAAGTAAATTTCTTTATAATTTTTTTGTAATATATCTATCAATTTTTGGTCTTGAACTTTATCTCTACAATAATCTGTTAGAGTAAATACAACACTATCAGATTTATTTTGTTCAATTTTTTTGCAAGTTTCATCATCCAAGTCCCATAATGTAGGACAACCTGTGTTTATTGCTTTAAATCCGATGCTTTCTAAGAATTTTTTGGTTTCATCATCTCGTACAGAATGAATTACATCTTTTCTTAATATTTTTTTATATAACATTTTTGAGTACCAATTAACTTTTTCTTTTTTTCCAGCTAGTCCACATCCTACTAGTATTGTATTTTTATAATATTTACAATTAAATATATTAACATTCCAATCTGGATTAAGATGTAGCATATTTGTTCTTAATATATTTGTTCCTAATAAAAATTTATATTTTGCTTCATCATAATATTTAGTTCTAAATGTTCCTTTTCTTTGTTGATAAAAGTGTGCAATTGGTGTATGTGTACTAATATCTAAAACAAATCCATCATTTATAAAGTCTTTTAGATGTTTTATTGCAGACTCATATATTATATAATCTCCCATATTAAAGGACCCTGTTGCAGTATCAAATATTACATATCTATTTATTTTTTCCATAACCTTTACCTCTAATTTTTCTAATAACCTTATAAAAAATAGCCCACAATAGTAACTTTCTAAATTTCAAATCAATTGTTTGATAATTAAGACTTTCATTATAAGTATGTACTCCATGATATATATTTTTACTTTTCATTTTTATATCATTTACTGTAACTTTCTTTAATAGCTTTTCTTTATAATTCATTTTATCATCTAATTCAAATTCAATAAAATTTAATGCTTTACCATAATATTCTTTACAATCTTGTGAAACTCTTATCTTCTTATTATCTTTTATAATTACATTTCCTGCTGTTCTTGCAAATTCATCTTCTGATGTTAATTCTTTTAGTCTGTTTATTTTTTCTTTACTTATTTCTATAAGTTCTAATTTTTTCTCTTGCTCATTTGTTATATTATAAGTAAATCCATATTTTTTTCCATTATAATTCCAAAAAACTGTATCAACTAATTTTATATTAGAAATATATTCTTTATCTTTTATCCATTTATCTGGAAACTTTATACATTTATATCTGTAAAAGTTGTTGTTTTCTGAGCTTTCAGGATATAAATATATTTCTCCATTTTCTTCAATAACATTTGGAAATGATAAATGATAGTCTTCATGTATTATCTCTTTCCATTTAGTCTGTTTACCATTTTCAATTTGGCAATATCCTATACTTCCTTTCATCCTATTAAATTTATACATTTCCGCAAAAATATATAGTTTATTGTCTTTTTCAAATAAAAATGGATCTGCTACCCAACTATCAACATTGTTTTTAATAATTGTATATTCACTTTCATTTTTGTTTTTATATGCTATATTCCATCCTGTAGTAAATAGTTTATTAAATATCATTTTTATTCTCCCATTAAATTCTTTATAAATGTATCTGTATAAATTTCTTTAGAAAATAATTTTGACCTTTCCAATGCTAAGTTTTTCATTTCTTCAAGTTTATTTTTGTCATTATACAAAATCTCCATATATTTAATTATATCATTTTTAAAGTTTATACCTCTTTTTACTATATAACTACACTTTTCATCTACAATTTCGTTTATTCCCCCACTATCACTTACAATCATAGCATTTCCCATACTTAATCCTTCAATAACTACTAGAGGACATGATTCTTCTATTTGAGATGGGACTATTTGTATATCTGCAAGAGAGTATATTTTTGATATTTCATTATAGTCTATATAACCTTTTATAATAATGTTTTCATTTTCTTTTGCTTTTTTGATTAAATTATTCATAAAATTATCATTTTTATTATTTTTATTAAATGTTCCTCCAACCATAATAAGTTTAACATTTTTTTTGTTTTTAGAAAACTCTAAAAATGCCTCTAATAATATATCTGTTCCTTTTTGTTTATTTATTTTCCCAACATATAAAAATATTAAATCATTTTTATAAAGTTCTGATATATTATCATCTCTTTTAAACTTTTTTGTATCTATTCCATTAATAATAACTTTACATTTAGATGTATTACTTACTTTTTGAACTTGTTTTTTTACATAATTACTAACACAATAAATTGATTTACAGTTTTCTATAATTTCCTCTGCTAATTGAGTATTTGTGTTTAGCCAGTCATTATGGACATGTAAAATTATCTTGTTTTTAAAATATTTACAAATTGGTAATACATAATATGGTACATTTTCTATTAAAACTAAATCGTATTTTTCTAATTCTTTTCTTTTTTTAATATCTTTTAAAATCAGGTTAATATAAGCATTTCCTGTTCTTTTACTAGTAGCTCTATTTTTTATTCCATAAATTACTTTTTTTATTTTATAAAGCAATGTTTTATTATTGATATAACGAAATTCGCAATTTTCTATTTCATATTTATTTGTATTTTTATTTGGTAATATACTATAAGCTGTAAATTCAATTTCTTTCAAATTGCTATTAGCTTCTAAAAGCATTTCTGTCAAATTTTCAACTGCTCCTCCATAATAAGCTGGAAGTGGTAATAGCCCTGATGTAATAATTAAAATCTTTTTCATGTATCTTCCCTCACATCTTCATCTACAAATTTATTTATAAAAAATGCAATTATTATTGTATAAAAGAATATTTGACTTTTTACATAAAATTCAATTATTGTCATTATATAATATATGGAAATTGCAAATCCAACTATACCTCCTAAATTGTTTCCATTTAGTTTTTCTGTTCCTTTTTTTAAGAATATAAAATATATTCCCAGAGCTAATATTCCTCCTTCTAAAAGAATATTTAAATATATATTGTGTGCATGAAATATCAGTTTTGTTATTGCTCTTACGTTTGGGTCTTCTACTCCATATCCTATAAAAGGTGAGTTTGATATATATTCAAGGCATCTATCCCAAATATAGGTTCTTCCTGAAAATGTTAAATCTCTATCTAGTATGTCTTCAATCAAAAAGCTAAAATATTCCTGCATTCTAAATATTATTATTACAAAAAACATGATGATTGATATGTAAAAAAATAGTTTATGATTAAATTTTCTTAAGTTTATTTCTTTTCCTAATATCATATATAAATATAAAATCATTAGCATAAAAGCTGCTAATTTAGCTCCAGCTGATGTTGTTATAAAGCATGATAAAACTGTACAAATAAATACTATTGTAGCTTTCCAATTGGTCCTTTTATATAAAAATTTACTAAAAAATAATACTAATGCACAGCCTAAAACTATAACTGGTGCAAAATTATTATCATATCCTAAGAAAAAGTTTCTATTATTAACATCTCCATGTGGATTTATTATTATTGTGAAAAAGTTTATTATAATAATACTAGCAAAAAAGTATAATGAACCTTTTGCAAATTTTTTTACATCTATATTAATTAACATATTGGTATATATAGATAGTCCGAATATAGGTAAATAGATTTTTAAGAAATAATCTATATCTCCTTCTTTTAAAAATGTTATTAAAAATAATGTAACTAAATATAACAATTCAAAAACTATTATATTACTAATTTTACCTTTTAAAATATAAATTACAAACAAAATAACTGTTATGCCTATCATTAAAATGTTGAATATTTGGTTTATTGTTTCATATTGATTAATTATTCCTGGTTTTAATAATATTAAAAAGATAAACCATTGCAAATAAATCAATATACTATTTATAGTTATTTTTTTCATATCTTCTCCTATTTTTCATAAGTTGATTTTTGTGGTAGTTTTCTTTCGAATATTTCTTTTAATATTTGTTTTTTTATTTCGAAATCTTCTACTTGTTCTGTATCATTTAAACAAATCATTTTATATTTTTGTTTTTCTATAGATTGTTTTGATTTATCAAATTTATTTGATAAATCAAAATATTGGCCAATATTTGCTTTTCTTGGAGTAAATTTTCCTGATGCAAGTTGCCAGTATCTAAATAGCCATTGATTTACATGAGTTTTTATATTTCTGAATTTATCTTTTGATGTCATATCTAAAATTTCATATTCTTTTTTCCATACTTCTTCTAAAACTGATTTGCAATAACTATTTGGTAAATGACTTTCATAAAAACCTGTAAAATTTGGCCAAGGCGACATTAGTATTGTTCTTAGAAGTTTTCTTCCATATTTAAAATTGTAAACTTTAAAAAAGTTTTCTTTTACAAATTGTTTTTTACTAAAATTTTTGTTTATTATACCAATCATATTCCAGCATAATATATTCATATCGTCGTATTTTTTTGGAATATATGGTGAAAATATTGCAGAATCTACTGGCAATCCATTTTTAAAGAAGTCTTTTTCTTTAACATAATCATTTAAAAACATATCATCATTAAAATATACAAAATTTTCTGATAATCCTTTTATTCTATGTAAGTTTAATTCTATTGTATGTGAATTAAATGTTGGTAAATATTTCTCTGGAATATAATCTTTATGATTAACTATTACTAATTTAGGATTATTTACATTTAACCATTCAGGAAGATGTCCATAAGTTATAAAATAAATTTTATTTACAAATGGTGCAAATTTTTCTACTCCTCTAAACCAGTATTTTAAGTTATCCCAATTTCTATATCTTACATCACTATTGTCATTATTATTTTCTACTATATACTTTTCTCTTTCTTTTTGCCACTCTTTGTCATTTCCATCTACCCAAGATATAACAAAATCAATTTTTTCCATTTATATCTCCTCATAAACCCTTATTATACTATCTTTATAATTTAGTTTTAAATATTCTTGCTTAAATATTTTTTTAAGTTCTTTAGAAGTATGATTTATATCTGATTTTTCATATAATAATATTTTTTCTTTTAAATCTTTTATATCATCACTTTTAAAAGTAAATGTTTCAGGATTTTTTATAAATTCTTTTGCAACTGATACATCACTTACTATTGCAGGAATTCCTAATGCTTGTGCTTCTAAAATTGTTAGTGGTGCAACTTCATACCACCTACTTGGAAATATTAGTGCTTTAGCATTTTTTATATATTCTTGTACTTCTTCACTACTTTTCCATTCTACAAAATCCATTTTTTTATATTGCTTTTCTAATTTATTTTTTTCTTTTCCATCACCAACAACAATTCCTTTTAGGTCTAATTGTTCTATTGCTTCACAAAATATATCTACTCCTTTTTCTTTGCTTATTCTTCCAAGATATAAATAGTATTTATTGTTTGATGGTTCTATATTTTCTACATTAGATTTAAAATCAATTGGATTATATACTCTATAAATTCTAATATTTTTATTTAAGGTTTTTCTTAATATTTCTTCACTTTTATCTGATATTGATATTACATCAGTAATTCTCTCATTTATTTTTACTTTTTTATTTTGAATCAATTGTCTTAAAATTCTATATATCTTAAAAATGTAATTTCTTGAATCACAATTACATTTTATACATTTCCAAGACATAGCGTTTTTGTTACATATTTTATTTTGTTTATAATTAAAATATCCGCCATTTGGACAAGCTATAAAATAGTCATGCATAGTTAAAATTACTTTAAATTTCATTTTAAATATTATATCAAAAACACTACTAGACAAGCATTTTGTCCACCCATGAATATGTATAATTGTTTCTTCTTTGTTTAATGTTTTTAATATTTTTTCTAATTCCTTCTTTGCTCTAAAGTTATAAATTCCATTGATGGCTCCTCTTAATTTATTTTTGTCTTTTAATGCTTCTCCTTGATTTGTACAGATATTTTTTACTCTACTGTCTAATACGTTAGTTTCTTTAGAGTCTCCTGAAAAAAATATAATATTATAATCTTCACATAACAAATTGGCTGTTTGTATGGCAACTTTACTTGCTCCTCCTTGAATATAATCAAAGTCATTGATTATTATTATATTTTTTATCATATCTTTTCCTTCACTTTCTAAAACTTTTTTCCTACTTGCATTCCAACTAATCTAACAATCATATTTGGAATATAATTTATAAATACTCTAAAATTTTTATCTTGTATTACTCTTTTTAAAATATATTTGGCTAAATTTCCTCCTAATTTATTTATTTTATAGTTATCAAAATATTTATTTTCTTTAAAAAATCTTCCTGCATTTTTATATCGATTATAATATTGTTTTAATGTAAATTTATGTGAGTGTATAACTTCTGAGTCTGCACAATATTTTATTTTGTAACCTTTGTTAATAATTTTATATGCAATGTACATATCTTCGTTTATTGGTAAGTTTTTTCCATCATATCCATTTAATTGTACAAATATTTCTTTTTTAATTGCAGAAGATGCATCTGAAAAGAAAAATGCTTTTAATTTTAGTTCTTCTATATCTTTTTTTGAAACTGTTTTAGATTGTTTTCCATAATTAAATTCCCTTGTGTATTTTTCTATTGTATTATTGTTACAAATTTGTCTACTATAACAAGCTTCAACCTCTCCACTAGTTATGTCTTTTGTAAGATTATATAACCAATCTTCTCTTATTATTTTTATGTCTTGAGTAATAAATACTATAATATTTGCTTTACTTTTTAATGCTACTTTTTCTCTTGTAAGACTATGTGAAAAATCTTCTTTATTAATTTTTTCATATTCTAAATTTAGTTGTTTTAACTTTTGCTCTGTGTTATCTTCACTTTGTGTTAAAATATATTTAATTTCATTTATATTTACATTTTTTTGTTTAATCAATGATTTATGAAGATTTTCTATTTCTTTTTCTGCATTATATAAAGGGCATATAATATCTATATTACTCATTACATTGCTCCTTCTCTTTTTAAAACTGTTTGTAATGTTTTAAAGAATATTTTTGTATCTAGTTTAAAAGAAATATTATCTATGTAATATAATTCCATATTCATTCTTTCCTTATAAGATGTACAGCTTCTTCCATTTGCTGCCCAGTTTCCAGTAAGTCCAGGTGTTATGCTTAGGAATTTTTCTTTATTATTTTTATATTTTTCTAGTTCTTCTTTTATTACAGGTCTTGGTCCTATTAAAGATAATTCTCCTTTTAAAATATTTAGTAATTGTGGTAATTCATCTATACTGGATTTTCTAAGCATTCTTCCCATTTTAGTTACTCTTGGGTCATTTTGTAATTTAAAATTTCTTTCAAATTCATTTATTTGCTCTAATGAAAATTTTTGAAATAATTCTTCTGCATTTTTTACCATTGTTCTAAATTTATATATCTTTATACTTTTACCATTTTTTCCAACTCTTTCATGTAAGAAAAATACAGGACCTTTTGATTCTATTTTTATTAAAATTCCAATTATTAAAAAAAGTGGTGATAATATTATTAATGCAATAGATGAAATAATTATATCACAAACTCTTTTTATGTATTTACTATATATATTTTTTTGTGTGACTTTTTTGACTCTTTCTGTTAGAACTATATTTTTATCTAGAATTATATCTCTATTAGTTCTAATATTCATACTAAATCCCCCTACCTTTTTAGTATGTTTTTCTATTTTGTATATCCTGTTTTATTAATAATGTTTTGACTGATATTTTTTACTGTTTGTGATGGTTCATAGTTTTCTTCTTCAAATGCTTCTTTATGTAGTTTTGTTACATTTGTTTCTAATGTAACTGGAACTCCATACCATTTATCTATTGTTTTTCCTTTTACCTCATAAGGCCATCCTATGCTTTCTGTGACCTTATATTTTGCTATATTTGGTATCATAGCAAAAAACTCTGAAGATTGTATATTAGTATATATGTGTGGTAATACTACATCTGCAAAAGAGTTTATTTGTGGGACATTTTTTGTTTTTAATTTTGTTAGCATTGCTTCTACTACTGTTCTCATTCTTTCTGCTCTTTTATAATCTCCACCTTCTGTATATCTAATCCTAGAATAAGCTACTGCTTGTACTCCGTCTAATGTTTGCATCCCTGCTTTTGTGATGTGTGTTGATTTCTTTCCAGTTATTTTTGATGTGGCATTTATATAGTCATTTATATATTTTATTTCATCTTCAGTAATTTTTACTTGAACTCCATTTAACTCATCAACTGCTTCTGCTACTGAGTCAAAATTTACTGTTACAAATTCTTGTATATTTAAGTCAAAATTTTGGTTTAGTGTTTTTATTGCAAGTGGAGCTTCTCCAAAAGAGTATGCATGTGTTATTTTGTCTAGTCCATGTTCTTCTATATTTACATAAGTATCTCTATAAACTGATATTAATTTAATTGCTCCTGTTTCATTATTTATACTTGCTATGATTATGCAATCACTTCTATTTCCTATTCCATAATCATCTGACCTACTGTCTACTCCAAATATTGCTATATTTCTATATTTTGTTAAGTTCTTTGCTACTGTTTCTGTAATTCCTAGGTCTACTTCTGATAAGTCTACTTGTTGCATTTTGTCAAGCTTTCCTTTAATATAAAACATACCTGTTCCTATTACTAATACTATTATTAGTATTAATGCTAGTATTATTGTGAAAAGTATTTTTAATTCTTTATTTTTCTTTTTTTCTGCCATCTTTTATCTCCCTTTTAATTTGATGCCCATCTAAACATCTTAATATCGTTATATTTTTTTAATACTTGTTTGTATTTTTCATATTCTTCGTCCCATAATTCTACTGGTACTTTATCAAATGCTGTAAATATTTTTTCTGCTTCTGATAAGTAAATCACTTGTTCTTGCGGTGACATTTTTTGATATTGTTTTGCAAAATGATATAGTTTGTCTAACATTTGATTTGCTTCTATAAAGTCCCAAAAATCTTTTACTTTTATTCCTAATAATTTTAGTTGCATTACAGCATATAGTATTAGAGTAAATACTATAAATGCTAATATATATATAACTATTAATAATTCCATTTTTACCACCTTTTGGTTTTTTCAATTGTACTCTTTAATTGTACCATATATGACATTTTTTTGCAAATTTTTAAAATGCTTGCTAATCTTTGTTAGCAAGCATTTTTCTAAGCATTACGCTTATATTACGTAAGTTTTTAAATTATTTATTTCATATTTTAATAATTTATGTTCTTTTTCGTTTATCTTTTCATATTTTCCTTTCATATTAAGTATTTTTCTAAAGTTATTGTTTTGTTCTTCATTGTTTTTTATTTGTTGTTCTAATATTTTTGGTATATTTACATTTTTCATTATGTCTGAGTCTTTTTGCAATATATTAATATAATTTTGTAATATACTATTTTTTTCATTAAA
>CAOJQV010000031.1 GCA_948441945.1 uncultured Clostridium sp.
TTACAATTTTTTAAAATAATTACTTGACTATGCCATTACAGGTTAGCTTACAATTATAACAGAGGTGGTTATAATGTTAATAAATGAAGTTGCAAAATTGTGTAATTTAACTAAAAAAGCAGTTGAATATTATACAGAACAAAAACTAATATGTCCTAGTATCCTAGAAAATGGATATAGAGATTTTTCAAAGAAAGATGTAGAAATTTTAAAGCAAATTGCTTTATATAGAAGATTAGGATTAAGTATATCTGAAATTAAAAGTATTCTTGCTAATCCAGATGAATTAAAAAGTATTTTATATAAGAAAACTCTTGAATTAGAGCAAGAAAAAGCAAAACAGGATATTTTACAAAAGTTATGCAATGGAGAAAGTTTAGAAAAATTAGAACAAGAAATAAATAATATAAATTCTAAAACAATTATCATTAAAAAGTTGATGGATTTATTTCCTAGTTATTATGGAAAATTTATAAGTTTGAATTTTTCTAGGTATCTTACAGGAAGAATTGAAACAAAGGAACAATTGGAAGCATTTAAAGAAATTATTGATTTTTTTGATAATGTACCTAATATTAAAATACCAAAAGACTTACAAGAATATTTAGATGAGTATTTAGAAGAATATTCAAGTGAAAAAGGCCAAAAAATAATAAATAGTATTATTCAATCAAAGGATAAAAATATAAGAAATATAGATGAGTTTGTAAGAAAAAATAAGGAATCACTAGACAAATATAATGAATATAAGAAAACAGAAGAATTTAAAAATTCACCTGCTAATAGATTAATGGAACTAATGAAACAAGTTTGTGCTACAAATGGATATTATGAAAAGTTTATACCTGCAATGAGAAAGTTAAGTCCATTATATAATGAATATTATGAGGAAATGTTAAAAGCAAATGAACAATTTATTAAAAATTATCCTGAATATACAGAATAATATCTATTAAACAAATTAAAATTTTGAAGGGAGGTAAATTTATGGATAGAAAATTAAAAATAATAACAGAAAATTGCCCTCAAAATCATAAATGCCCAGCTGTAAATGTTTGCCCAGTTGGAGCATTAAGTCAAAAAGATTTTGAAGCACCTAAAATAGATTATGATAAGTGTATAAGATGTGGCAAATGTTCAAATTTTTGCCCTAAAAAAGCATTAGTATTAGAATAAAAACTTACAATTTTGAGGAGAAATAGAAATGTTAGAAATAAGGCAAGAAACTAAAAAAGACTATGAAGAAGTATATAAGGATATGTATATGGATTAGACCAAGACACAGATGAATCACGAAAAGTAGCAGCATGATTATTTGGAATTATGGCAGGTATATAATTAACACCAGAAATGATAAAGACAAAAGAATATGAAGAACTTATGAAACCAATATCTGCTTTTTTGTGGATAAACGAAAATTCAGTTCCAAGTGTTATCGCCTATGGTACATACGATAGAGTTTGCCCATTTAATACAGTAAGGCATTTAATTAAAGCATTGCAAGATAACAATGTTGACTATAAATACTTTGAAGTAAACATTCAGGACATGGTATGCAAAATGATGATAAAGTATTTGAGCAATATATGAAAACAGTAGATGAATATTTAGAGAAATATATGCCAGTTCAAAAATAAAATTAGAAACATATCAAGAATGTTAATAATAAATTACAAGAATAAAAACAGGTGATTGAAAAATTATCTGTTTTTGTGTTATAATCATATCGAGAAATTAAAATTAATAATTTTGTTGCAAAATTATTTTACTGTTGAACCTAAAGAACTACTTTCTTCTAAGGATTGGGACGTAGAGGAAAATAATAGCAAAATTAATGAATTTTATTATTTTACTAGCATAGAAATATAGTGTTATGATAAAATATAATAAATAAAGTTTAAGGAGGTGACAACATTGGCAGTAAAATTAAATTCTGATAAAAAAATAGTAGACACAATAAAAGAAGGACTAAAAAAGACAGGAGGTTATTGTCCTTGTAGAATGGAGAGAACAGATGATACAAAATGTATGTGCAAAGAATTTAAGAATCAAATTAAGGACCCAAATTTTGAAGGATATTGCCATTGTATGTTGTATTACAAAACTATTGATTAAAGGAGGAAAAATTGATGAGTGAAATAAACCTAAATTCAAATAATTTTAATGAAGAAATAACTAATACTGATAAGTTAGTTTTAATTGACTTTTTTGCAACTTGGTGTGGACCATGTAAAATGCTATCTCCAATTATTTCAGAAATAGCAAATGAGTACTCAAATAATATTAAAGTTTGCAAAGTAAATGTAGATGAAAATCAGGACTTAGCACTAAAATATAATGTAATGAGTATACCAACTCTTATATTTTTTAAAAATGGAGAAATTATAAAAAGTAGTGTTGGTTTTCATACAAAATCTGAATTGGATGATATTATAAAAGATTTATTTTAAAGTAGAGAAAATATAAAATAGAACTTTAACTAAGTTCTATTTTTGCATTTTACGATAATCTTCACCCCAATTAACTATTTACAAAATACACCTAATAGATATATAATATCGAAGTAAAGGAGGATAACATGGAATTTACTTTTGAAAGAAAAATAAATTATTATGAAACAGATAAAATGGGCGTAGTACATCACTCAAACTATATTAGATATATGGAAGAAGCAAGATGTTCTTGGCTAGAAAAAATAGAAATGCCATTTTCACTTTTAGAAGAAAATAATATAACAATACCAGTATTAGGAGTAAACTGCACATATAAATATCATGTTACATTTGGAGATACTATAATCATTAAACCTTATGTAAAAGAATATTCAGGAGTAAGGATGACAGTAGGCTATGATATAAAAGACAAAAAAACAGGGAAAACTGTTATTATAGCAGAAACAAAACACTGCTTTACAGATAAAAACTTAAAACCAATTAACTTAAAGAAATATAACCCAGAGTTTAGCAATAAATTTCAAAAATTATTAGAAAAATAAAAAGGAGGCGAAAAAATATGAAAGAAATAACAATAAATGTAAAAGGAATGGTATGTGGAGGTTGCGAAAGAAGAGTAGTAAATGCTCTAAGTGAAATAGAAGGAATAGAAGAAGTAGTAGCAAACCATACTAATGGAACAGTCATAATTAAAACAGAAAAAGAAATTGAAAAAAACATAATTAAAGAAAAAATTGAAGACATTGGCTTTGAAGTACCTAATACTTAAAAAGCGAAAGGAATAATAATTATGAAGAAAATCATTTTATCAATAGAAGGAATGACTTGTAGTGCCTGCTCAAATGGTCTAGAAAAATACTTGAACAAGCAAAATGGAATTATAGACACATCAGTAAACCTTGTAATGGCAAATGCTGCAATAGACTATGATGAAAACATACTAAATCAAGAAAAAATAGAAAAATATGTAAAACAAGCAGGATTTAAAAGTCTAGGAATATACAAAGAATTCAAAATACAAAAACAAAGTAAACTTGAAAAAACAAAATTCCTAATATTTACAATACTTGCAATAGTTCTAATGTATATATCAATGGGACATATGATACACTTACCAACACCTAAAATATTTACTCCAGATGAAGAACCAATAATATATGTAAGTTCATTATTAATATTAACAATTCTATTTTTAATATATGGATTTGATATTTTAAAAAACGGATACAAAAATCTCATCCACAAAATACCTAATATGGATACACTAGTAGCAATAGGAGTTATAAGTAGTTTCATATATAGTTTATATGGACTATATAAAATTTTTCAAGGAAATCATGACTATACAATGAACCTATATTTTGAATCATCAGCAATTGTAATATACTTTGTAAAATTAGGAAGATATTTAGATGGAATAAGTAAAGACAGAACGAAAGAGGCAATACAAAAATTAGTAGAAATAACACCAAATGAAGCAACTATTGAAATAGATGGAATGGAAAAGAAAGTAACATTAGATGAAATAAAAAAAGGAACAATAGTTATCTGCAAACCTGGAGAAAAAATAGCAGTAGATGGAGAAATTATTGACGGAAAAACACATTTAGACGAAACATTTATAACTGGAGAAAGTAAGCCAGTAGTAAAAACAATAGGAGAAAAAGTAATTGCAGGAAGTCTAAATTATGATGGATATATAAAATACAAAGCAGAAAAAATAGGAAAAGAATCAACAGTATCTGAAATAGTAAGACTTGTAATAGAAGCAAGTAACACAAAAGCACCAATAGCCAAAATAGCAGATAAAATATCAGGATATTTTGTCCCATCTGTCATAATAATTTCAATTATAACATTTATAGCTTATTTAGTACTAGGATTAGGAACATCAAATGCAATAATTACATTTGTTACAATACTTGTTGTTGCATGTCCTTGTAGCCTAGGACTAGCAACGCCTCTCGCAATAGTTGTAAGTGAGGGAGGCTTAGCAAGTAATGGAGTATTAGTTAAAAAAAGCGAAATATTAGAAAGTGCTTCAAAAATTAATACAATAGTATTTGACAAAACAGGAACACTAACTTATGGAACACTAAAAATATCTAAAATATATAATTATAGCAAATTAGAAGATAATGAAATTATGCGGACTTGCAGGAAGTCTAGAAGCAAAATCTATACATCCTATTGGAAAAGCATTTACAGATTATATGGAAGAACATAAAATAGAAAAGTTACAAGTAGAAAACTTTGAAGATGTATCAGGATATGGAATTATAGGAGAAATAAATAATCAAAAAATAATATTAGGAAATAATAAAATTTTGTCAAAATATAATATAGAAAATAAACATCATGAAGATGAAAAAGAACTTGCCAACCAAGGAAATAGTATAATATATATAATAAAAGATGAACAAATTATTGGACTTGTAGGAGTAAATGATATAGTAAGAGGAAATGCAAAAGAAGTAATAAATAACATAAACAAAAAGAATATAGAAACAATTATGCTCACAGGAGATAATAAACAGACAGCAGAAAAAATAGCAAATGAATTGGGAATAACGAAAGTTGTAGCTAATGTAATACCATCAGAAAAATCTGAAATGATTAAAAAATTAAGACAAGAAAACAAGCATGTAATGATGTGTGGAGATGGAATAAATGATAGTCCAGCTTTAGCAAATGCAGACATTGGAGTAAGTGTAAAAAGTGGAACAGATATAGCAATGGATTCATCAGATGTAATTTTAACAAAAAATGACCTACAATCAATTTTAACATTAATTACAATTAGTGAAAAAACAGTTAAAAATATAAAACAAAATCTATTTTGGGCATTTTTCTACAATTTATTAATGATACCTGTTGCAATAGGCATATTAAGACCTATAGGAATTACAATAAATCCATTATTAGCAAGTTTAGCAATGGTATTTAGTAGTTTAACAGTAATACTAAACACTCTAAGACTTAAAAAGTATTTATAAAAATTATGAAAGAAGAAATAAAAAATATGAAAAATATATGGAATAAAATAAAAAAGAGTATATTATTTTATACAATAGTTGTTGCAGTAGTTTTTGTTATAACACACTTTCTATTAAAAATTTTTAACGTTCAATTTAGACAATGGGTTTATTATAGTATACTAGTATTAGTACTAATAGGAATAATTACAGGCATAATACAAATAGTAAGAAAAAAGAATAAAAAAATAAAGATAATATTTTTGACAATAGGGTTAATTACATCTATACTCATAATTATATTTTGGAAAGTAATTTTATTAATAATAGTTTTTTCATATAGTCCAGAACATGTAGTTATAAAAGATGACAAAAAGTATCTAGCGTATGTGAATTCCTTTTTAAAGGTAGATGTTTATTACTATGACTATATAAACTTTTTCCTAATTGGAAATAAGCTAAGACTACACGAATATTATGGAAGTGGTGGATATGACCCTTTAGATGGAACACATAATAATAAACCACTACAATATTACTATTATGATGAACAAGGTAATATAACTGATACAAATGATGAATATTATAACAAGGGATATAGCAACTCGAAAGTTTACGATAAAGAAGGAAATGAAATTGCAAATTTGCCAGATACAAATAATCCAATATCTACGAACAATAATCTAGAAGAGATTAGTAAATATGAAGAAGTTTTATATGAAAAGAAAATTAATGATAAAACAATAATAAGAGTAGTAAATAATGGATATATATTAGCACAAAGGTTAATAGTGAGTGTTCAAAAAACAATAGATGGAGGAAACACTTGGACTGAACAAATTGAAGACTCAGATGGATTTATTCAAATTCACAATAATTCACAATTCGTATTTATAGATGAAAATATTGGATTTATAAATGACCCAGGATTAGCAGGAACAAGTGGTGAAAATAGAGGATTACTAGTAACAACAAATGGAGGAAAAACTTTTATAGATTCAAATATTGTAAATGAAAATAATATTGATGGAGATATATTTTTTGAAGGAGTACCTTATTTAGATAATAAAACTTTAAAAGTAAAAGGTTACCTAATAAAAAATTCACAAAAAACAGAAATAATATTATATAGTACAGACAATGGATTAACATGGAAATTATAATAAAAAGCCTAGTTAGTAAGCAAAGCAAGCTTATTCACTGGGCTTTTATCATGCTTTTTAAAAATTATACTGACCTACCAGTTTAAAGACTTATTAAAAAAAATATGATATAAAGGGAAAGTAAAAAAATTATAAGAAAAGAAAGAGAGAAAAAACATGAGCGAAAAACTATATAAAACAGTTGAAATAACAGATTTAAAAGATATGTTAAACAAAACAAAAGAAATGTATAGTAATAAAACAGCATATAAAATTAGAAATAAAGAAGGAAAATATACAATATTTTCACATAAAGAAGTAAGAGAAATGGTAGATGCATTAGGAACAGCACTAATAGATATGGGACTAAAAGATAAAAGAATTGCAATAATAGGAGAAAACAGATATGAGTGGGAAATAGCATATCTTTCAATAGTATGTGGAACAGGAATAGTAGTTCCACTAGATAAATCATTACCAGAAAATGAATTAGAATCATTAATAGAAAGGTCAGAAATTGAAGCTATATTCTATTCAGATAAATATGAAGAATCACTAACAAAAATAAAATATAGTGAAAACAACAAATTAAAACATCTAATATCAATGGACAAATTACAAAATACAAATGGAATATATTCACAAAAAGAGCTTATAAATAAAGGAAAAAATTTAATAGAAAAAGGAAACAAAAGCTTTGTAGATGCAAAAATTGATAATGAAAAAATGAGTATAATGTTATTTACATCAGGAACTACATCAAATTCAAAAGTAGTTGCATTATCACATAAAAATATAGTCTCTAATTTAATGGACATAGGAAGTATATTAGATGTTACATCAGAAGACACATTACTTTCAGTATTACCAATACACCATGTTTTCGAGTGTACAGTAGGATTTTTATTTTCCTTATACAAAGGAGCAACAACAGTATTTTGTGATGGAATAAGACATATAGTAGAAAACTTAAAAGAATATCAAGTAACAGTAATGGCATCTGTTCCAGTCATTTATGAAAGAATATTTGGAATAATAAGAAAGCAAATAGAAAAACAAGGGAAATTAGACGAAGTTTTAGAAAAAGAAGAACAATTTAGAAATTCATCAATTGAAGAAAGAAAAAAAGTATTTTCAGAAATACATAATATGTTAGGAGGAAAAATAAAACTATTAATTTCAGGTGCAGCATCACTTGATCCTAAAATAGAAGAAAAATATAGATTACTTGGAATAAATTTAGTTCAAGGATATGGATTAACAGAAACATCACCAGTTATAGCTATTGGAACAAATAAAGAACACAGAATAGGTTCTGTTGGTAAAACAGTTCCAAGTGTAGAAGCAAAAATTATTGATGCAAATAATGAAGGAGTTGGAGAACTTGTTGTAAAAGGACCTAATATTGCAATAGGATATTACAATGACCCAAAAGCAACGAAAGAAGTATTTAATGAAAAGTGGTTCTATACAGGAGATTTAGCCAAAATAGATGAAGACGGATACATATTTATAAAAGGAAGAAAGAAAAGTGTTATTGTTTTAAAAAATGGGAAAAACATATTTCCAGAAGAAATGGAGAATTTAGTAAATAAAATAGAAGGCGTTAAAGAATCATTTATTTTTGGAAAACAACAATCAGATGACAAAGATAATATAAAAATTAATGTGAAGATTGTTTATGATAAAGAAATTATAAAAAATGTTTACAAAGTTGAAACAGAAGAAGAAATATATAAAGCAATTTCTGGAAAAATCAAAGAAGTAAATGCACAAATGCCAAAATATAAAGCAATTAGAGGGATGATTATAACAGAAGAACCATTAATAAAAACAACAACAAATAAAATTAAAAGGCAGGCAAATTTAGATGCAATTAATAAACTTAGAAACTAATTTTTTAGGAAGAAACTTTATTTTTTATAACAAAATAGACTCAACACAAAATGAAATATGGAGATTAATAGAAAAGAATAACATACAAAATGGAACACTGGTTATGGCTGATATTCAAACAAAAGGAAAAGGTACACATGGAAGAATATGGCACACTGAGGAAAAGAATAATATAGCATTTTCATTTTATATAAAAACAGACTGTACAGCAGAAAAATTAGAAGGGTTAACATTAGAAATTGCAAAGGTTATAGTAGATATATTTAAAGAAAAATATAGTATAGAATTAAATATAAAAAAACCAAATGACATAACTTATAACAATAAAAAAATAGGAGGAATATTAACAGAAAGCAAGATAAACTCAGAAAAAGTAAAATGTTTAGTAATTGGTATAGGTATAAATACAGAAAAAATGAATTTTGAAGAAGATATAAAAGATATAGCAACATCAATAAAAAAAGAATTTGGAATAGAGGTAGACAGAATAAATGTAATATCGAATTTTTGTAATAAATTCGAAGAAATTATAAAAAGGAGGATTTTGGAATGAAAATAGGATTTCTATTTCCTGGTCAAGGCTCTCAAACAATAGGAATGGGAAAAGATATATATGAAAAATACGAAGAAACAAAAAATATATATGATAAAGTTCAAGAAATTACAGGAATAGATATTAAAAAAATATCTTTTGAAGGACCAGAAGAAATATTAAATCAAACAAAAAATACACAAATAGCAATACTTACAGAAAGCTTAGCAATACTAGAAGTTTTAAAGAAACATAAAATAAATGCATATATGTCAGCAGGACTAAGTTTAGGAGAATATACAGCATTAATAGAAGATGGGATTTTTGAATTTGAAGAAGGAATAAAACTTGTTCAAAAAAGAGGAGAAATAATGCAAAACCTAACTCCTAAAGGGAATTGGAAAATGGCAGCAATAATAGGATTAGAAGAAAAACAAGTAGAAGAAATTTGCAAAAAAGTAAATGATGGATTTGTAGTTTCTGCAAATTACAATACAATAGGTCAAACTGTAATTTCAGGAGAAGAAGAGGCTGTAATTAAAGCAGGAGAATTAGCAAAAGAAATAGGTGCAAGAAAAGTAAGTATACTAAACACAGCTCGGACCATTTCATACAGAAAAATTAGAAAAATGCTCTGATTCGCTAAAAGAAGAATTAGAAAAAATAAAAACAAACAAAAAGAATTCAAAAGTTGTAAAAAATATAGATGGAAATATTTATAATGCAGAAGATAATATAGCAGATATTCTATCAAAACATATTAAAAATCCTGTAAGATTTACTTTAGATTTACAAAAAATGTATGACAGCGGAATTGATTTATTTGTAGAAATAGGACCAGGAAGAACATTAAGTGGTTTTGTAAAAAGGATGAAATTTGAAAGACCAATAAAAATAATGAACATAAATAATTGCGAAAGTTTAGAAGAATTTATTAAGGAGGTAAAAAACAATGAGTAAAGTTGCTTTTATAACAGGGGGAACAAGAGGAATAGGAAGACAAATTGCAATAACACTTGCTGAAGAGCGGATATGACATAGTAGTAAATTACAGAAAAGAAAATGAAGAATTAGAAACTGTAAAAAATGAAATAGAAAAACAAAATGTTAAGTTTTTTAAAGTACAAGGAGATGTATCAGATTTTAATGTAACAGAAAATATGGTAAAAGAAATTATTAAAGAATTTGGAAGAATAGATGTATTAGTTAATAATGCAGGAATAACAAAAGATGTACTATTAGCAAGGATGAAAAAAGAAGATTTTGAGGATGTAATAAATGTAAATCTAGTAGGAACATTTAATGTGACTAAAAATGTTATTTCATACATGATGAAACAAAGAGAAGGAAGAATTATAAATATATCATCTGTTGTAGGAATAAGTGGAAATGCAGGTCAAACAAATTATTCAGCATCAAAAGCAGGAATAATAGGTTTTACAAAAAGTTTAGCAAAAGAAGTTGGAAGTAGAAATATATTGGTAAATGCAGTAGCTCCAGGTTTTATAGAAACACAAATGACTGATGTTTTAAAAGATGAAGTTAAAGAAGAAATAGCTAAATCAATACCCCTAAAGAGGATGGGGACTGTAAAAGATGTTGCAAATGTTGTTAAGTTTTTAGCATCTGATGATAGTTCTTATATTACTGGGCAAGTTATTAATGTTGATGGTGGTATGTTAATGTAAAATTAATTTACAGGAGACAATGGGGACAGTCTTAATTTGTCTCATAAAATTGTAGAAAAATGTCGAAAATAAAAAATACAAAATACGACAAAAATATGAGACAAATTAAGACTGTCCCCATTGTCTCAAAGGAGGAATTTAAAATGAAAAAAAGAGTTGTTATAACAGGGTTAGGAGCAATAACTCCAATAGGAAAAAATGTAGAAGAAACATGGAAAGGGATAAAAGAAAAAAAGTGTGGAATAGATGAGATAACTGAATTTGATACGACAAATTTTAAAACTAAATTAGATGCAGAAATAAAAAATTATGACCAATTAGAATATTTTGATGCAAAACAAGCTAAAAGATTAGATAAATCTTCACAACTTGCAATAATTGCAGCAAGAGAAGCGGTTAAATCAAGTGGAATTACAAAAGAAAACACAGACTTTGATAGAGTTGGTATATTTGTAAGTTCAGGAATTGCAGGACTAAGAACAATACAAGAACAATGTCAAACAAATTTTGAAAAAGGAAATAAAAGAGTATCCCCAATGTTTATACCAATGGCAATTGCAAATATGCCAGCAGGAAATATAGCAATAGAATTTGGATTTAAAGGTGAATCAGTGAGTATTGTAACAGCATGTGCATCATCTACACATGCAATAGGAGAAGCATATAAAACAATAAAATTAGGAGAAGAAGATGTAATTATAACAGGAGGAACAGAAAGTTCAATATGTGAAGTAGGAATAGCAGGTTTTGAAAATATGAAAGCATTATCAAGTAGTACAGACAAAAATAGAGCAAGCATTCCTTTTGACAAAGAAAGAAATGGATTTGTAATGGGAGAAGGAGCAGGAATATTAGTATTAGAAGAATATGAACATGCAAAAAATAGAGGAGCTAAAATATATGGAGAACTAATCGGATTTGGTTCTACAACAGATGCATATCATATTACATCACCATGTCCAGATGGAGAAGGTGGAGCAAAAGCAATGATAAGAGCATTAGAAAATGCCAAAATCTCTCCAGATGAAGTAGACTATATAAATGCACATGGAACATCTACACATCTAAATGATTTAACAGAAACAATGGCAATAAAAACAGCCTTTAAAGAAGCATCAAAAAATGTAATGGTAAGTTCAACCAAAGGAAATATAGGACATTTATTAGGTGCAGCAGGAGCAGTTGAAGCAGTAATTTGTATTAAAGCACTTGAAGAACAAATTGTACCACCAACAATAAATTACAAAGAAAAAGACGAAGAATGTGATTTAAACTTAATAACTAATGAACCAATAAAATCAAAATTAAATGTTGTAATGTCAAATTCTCTAGGATTTGGAGGACATAACGCTAGTATTATTTTAAAGAAAATGTGATAAGAAGGTCGTTCCTTTCTGTCACAAAGGAGGAATAAAAGTATGGAATATGAAAAAATAAAACAATTAATGGAAGATATGGGAAATTCTAAAATAACATCTATTAATATAGATTTTCCAGATGGAACTAAAATAAGTATGAAAAAAGAAACCACACAAGAGATTCAAACTATAATTAGTGAACAAAAACAAAGTACAGAAAGTAACTCAAAAGTAGAAAAATACATAGAAAAACAAGAAGAAAACACAAATAAAAATGTAATGAAATCTCCAATGGTTGGAACATTTTATTTAAAACCATCTCCAACATCAGAGCCTTATGTTGAAATAGGAAAAGATGTAAAAAAGGGAGATACACTTTGTATAATTGAAGCAATGAAATTAATGAACGAGATTGAGTCAGAATTCGATGGAAAAATTAAAGAAATACTTGTAAAAGATGGAGAGCCAGTTGAATATGGTGCACCACTTTTTATAATAGAATAAGGTAGTAGATATAAAAACTATTATACCTACCACCCCATAGGAAATCTTATAAAGTGTTACACAATACTATTATTATTTTGGCATCTTCTGTATACTGCATGCTATAATTATGATAACCAACGGCATCTAATACAAATGAAACTTTATCAACTGTATAATAACCATTGATTATAAGTTTCTCCTTATTTGCAGTGCCTACGATACAGCTAAAATAATGGTTCATTACATGCTGAAGAATATGAAGTATAGAAGGATCTTTTTCTTCTTCTGTCCATTTTTTAGCTAAATTAAAGAACCGACTTCCATTGAACATAATATAAGCTCCTTTCTACTGTATTACACAGTTGAAAATAAGTTATAATAGCTTTAGCTATTAAGGTTTTTTATATTGTAGCACAATTTTATATAAAAGTAAACAAAAATATATATAATGCATTATGCATTAGAAAGGGATAAAAAAATGTTAAATAAAGAACAAATAAAAGAAATAATTCCACAAAGAGAACCATTTCTAATGATAGATGAAGTGGAAGATTACATACCAGGAGAAATGACAATTGCATATAAAAATGTAGATGAAAGCGAATGGTATTTTAAGGGACATTTTCCAGGAAACCCTATAATGCCAGGAGTATTAATAGCAGAATCTTTAGCACAAGCAGGAGCAATTGCAATACTATCAATGGAAGAAAATAAAGGTAAAAATGCACTATTTGGTGGAATAGATAAAATGAAATTTAAAAAAATGGTAGTACCAGGAGATAGACTAAAATTAGAAGTAAAAATAATAAAAAGAAAAGGACCAATAGGAATAGGCGAAGGAATTGCAACTGTAAATGAAAAGCTAGCTGCTAAAGGAGAATTTACTTTTGCAGTTGTTTAAAGAAAGGAATGGAATTTAAGATGAACAAAATGTTAATTGCAAACCGTGGAGAAATTGCAGTTCGTATAATTAGAGCTTGTAAAGAAATGAATATAAAAACAGTAGCAGTATATTCAGAAGTAGATAAAGACGCATTACATACCAAATTAGCAGACGAAGCAATATGTATAGGACCTGCAAACTCAAAACAAAGTTACTTAAATATAAAAAATATTATAGAAGCTGCAAGTATAACAAAAGCAGATAGCATCCATCCTGGATTTGGCTTCTTATCAGAAAATTCACAATTTGCAAAGATTTGTGAAGAATCAAATATAAAATTTATAGGACCAAAGTCTGAAGTAATAGACCTATTAGGAAACAAGTCTAAAGCTAAAGAATTAATGAAAAAAGAAGGCATACCAGTTATTCCAGGTTCTGATGGAAGTATAAAAGACTTAAAACAAGCTATTTTAATTTGTGAAAAAATAGGTTATCCAGTTTTGCTAAAAGCAGCTGCAGGTGGTGGTGGAAAAGGAATTAGAATAGTTAATTCTTTTGAAGAACTTGAAACAAACTATAATATTGTAAAACAAGAAGCTAAAAATGCATTTAATGATGATGAAATATACATAGAAAAATATATTAAAGAGCCAAGACACGTTGAAATACAAATCTTAGTAGATGAACACGAAAATGTAGTACATTTAGGAGAAAGAGACTGTACAATTCAAAGAAATCATCAAAAAATATTAGAAGAAACGCCATCTACAATAGTTGACGACAAATTAAGAAATAAAATGGGAAATATAGCAATAAAAGTTGCAAAAGCAGCAAATTATACAAGTTGTGGAACTGTGGAATTTTTAGTAGATGCAGATAAGAATTTTTATTTTATGGAAATGAACACAAGAATTCAAGTAGAGCATCCAATAACAGAAATGAGAACAGGGATAGATTTAGTAAAAGAACAAATAAGAATAGCAGCAGGAGAAGAACTAAAATTTAAACAAAAAGAAATTAAATTTAGAGGACATTCAATAGAATGCAGAATAAATGCTGAGAATCCAAACAAAAACTTTAGACCTTCACCAGGAACAATAAATGAAATAAATCTTCCAGGAGGAAACGGTATAAGAATAGACACAGCAATATATAGCGGATATACAATTCCATCAAATTATGACTCAATGATTGCAAAAATTATAGCTTATGGTTCTAATAGAAATGAGGCTATAAGCAAAATTAAAAGAGCATTAGAAGAACTTGTTGTAGATGGAATAGATACAAATAGGGATTTTCTTTTTGATATTATTAGAAATCCAAACTTTATTAGGGGAAATTTTGATACTTCATTTATAGAAAAAGAGATTTTAAAAGGAGAAAATAGATGATTGTTGATAAAATAAAAAAAAGAGAAACTATAAATTTAATTAATAAAAAATCTAGTATAGACATTCCTATCGGAAAATGGGTTAAATGTGAAAAATGTAAAGAAATAATATATAAAGAAACTGTTAGAGAAAACCTTAATATTTGTCCTTATTGTGGACATTACTTTAGAATGCACGCCGGTAAAAGGCTTGAATTAATAATAGATGAAGGGACATATAAAAAATTTGATTTAAAATTAGAAACAACTAATCCTTTAAATTTAGAAGACTATCCAAAAAAACTAAATTCATTAAGAGAAAAAACAAAATTAGAAGAAGCAGTAGTTTGTGGTACAGGAAAAATAAATGGAGAAGATGTTGTTATAACTATAATGGATAGTGGATTTTTAATGGGAAGTATGGGAGCAGTTGTTGGAGAAAAAATTACTTACAGTATTGAACAAGCAATTAAATTAAAACTTCCGCTTATTATATTTGCTGTATCAGGTGGCGCAAGGATGCAAGAAGGAATAATATCACTCATGCAAATGGCAAAAACAACAGCAGCACTTACAAAACTAGATGAAGCAGGATTGCTTTATATATCAGTGTTAACAGACCCAACTTATGGAGGAGTTACAGCATCATTTGCAAGTTTAGGAGATATAGTTTTAGCAGAGCCTGGTAGTATGATACGGTTTTGCAGGACCAAGAGTTATTGAACAAACAATTGGAGAATCTTTACCAGAAGGATTTCAAACAGCTGAATTTTTATTAGAACATGGTTTTATAGATAAAATAGTTGAAAGAAAAGATTTGAAAAATACAATTTATAAATTGATTCAGTATCATAAAGGAGGGAATCCTAATGAATAATAAAATAACACCTTGGGAAAAAGTCGAAATAGCAAGAAACCCAAAAAGAAAAACAGCTATGGACTATATAGACAACATTTTTGATGAATTTATAGAACTACACGGAGACAGAACATTTAAAGATGACAAAGCAATAGTATGTGGACTAGCCAAAATAGAAAATCAAAATTTCACAATTATAGCAGAACAAAAAGGAAGAACAACAAAAGAAAACATAGAAAGAAACTTTGGAATGCCTAATCCAGAAAGTTATAGGAAAGCAATAAGATTTATGAAGCAAGCTGAAAAATTTAATAGACCTGTAATAACATTTATAGACACAAAAGGAGCATATCCAGGACTAGGAGCAGAAGAAAGAGGACAAGGAGAAGCAATTGCAAAATCAATGTTTGAAATGGCAAAATTAAAAGTTCCAATAATATCTATTGTTATAGGTGAAGGCTCATCAGGTGGAGCATTAGCAATAGGAGTAGCAAATAAAGTATTTATGATGGAAAATGCAATATACTCAATACTTTCACCAGAAGGATATAGCAGTATTTTATGGAAAGACTCTTCAAGATATAAAGAAGCAGCAGAAAAAATGAGATTAACTGCTGAAGATTTATACGAAATGAAAGTAATAGATAAAATTATAAAAGAACCAGCTGAAGTTACAGAAGAGAGTTTTAAAAAAATATCTAAAAACATAAAAAATGAAATTAAAAAAGAAATAACTAAAATGAATAAACTTTCAAAAGAAGAAATAGTACAAAATAGATATGAAAAATTTAGAAATATCCAAGGATTTAAAAGAATAGAAGAAGGAGAGGAAATTAAAAATGTTATTAGAAAATAAGAAGATATTAATTATGGGAATAAGAAATAAGTGGAGTATAGCTTATGGTATAGCAAAATCAGCTTATGAAAATGGAGCTAAACTAATATTTACTTATATGGGAGAAGATAATAAAGATAAAATAGAAGAATTAATTTCAGAATTTAAAGGTAGCAAAGCATATATACTAAATGGTGCATCAGAAGATGAATTAGTAAAAGAAACATTTATAAAAATAAAAGAAGAAAATGGAAAAATAGATGGAATTGTACATAGTATAGCACATGCTAATACAGAAGATTTACACAATGATTTTATAAATACTAGCAAAGAAGGATATTCACATGCAGTAGATGTTAGTTCATATTCATTTGTTTTAACAGCAAGAATTGCAAAAGAAATAGAAATGTTAAATGAAGATGCAAGCTTAATAACTTTAACATATCATGGTTCAACTAAAGTATTAGAAGGTTATAATGTTATGGGAGTTGCAAAAGCAGCGTTAGAAGCAAGTGTAAGATATTTAGCAGATAATTTAGGAAAAGAAGGAAAAAGAGTAAATGCAATATCAGCAGGCCCTATAAAGACTCTTTCAGCAAAAGGAATCAAAGATTTTGGGGCAGTATTAACAGTTGTTGAAGAAAAAGCACCTTTACATAGAAATGTTACAACAACTCAAGTTGGTAATGTAGCAACATTTTTATTAAGTAATATGTCAGAAGCTATAACAGGTCAAGTTATATATGCTGACAGTGGTTATAGTATTATGGGTGTTTAAATTCTAAAAGTAATTATCATTTGGCATTGTTGTATATAATTTTAAATAGAGAGGAGATAAAAATTGAAAGGTATAAAAATAGGAGATAAAATCTCCAAATATCCAATAATACAAGGAGGAATGGGAGTAGGTGTCTCATTACATAAATTAGCAGGAAATGTTAGCAAAGAAGGAGGAATTGGAATAATATCAACAGCTGACATTGGTTATAAAGAAGAAGATTTCTCAAAAAATCCAAGTAAAGCTAATTTAAGAGCAATAGGTAAAGAAATAAAAAAAGCAAGAGAAATAGCAGGAGAAGATAAAATACTAGGTGTAAATATAATGGTAGCATTAAAAGAATATGCAGAAATTGTAAAAGAGTGTGTAAAACAAAAAATAGACCTTATAATTTCAGGAGCAGGAATTCCAAAAGAATTACCAGGGTTTGTAAAAGGAACAAAAACAAAAATTGCACCAATAGTTTCATCATTAAGATGCTGTAAGTTGATTGTAAAGCACTGGATAAATAAATATGATTATGTTCCAGATATGATAGTAATAGAAGGTACAGAAGCTGGTGGACATCTAGGCTTTAAAAATGAAGAATTAATTGGAGATAATAAACCAAAATTAGAAGATATAACATTAGATGTTGTAAATTATATAAAAGAAGTAGAAAAAGAGACAGGAAAAGAAATACCTGTTATATCAGCAGGAGGAATTTGGGATGGAAAAGATATTAAAAAATATTTAGACTTAGGAGCAGATGGTGTACAAATGGCTACAAGATTTGTTGCCACTGATGAGTGTGATGCATCAACAGAATTTAAACAAGCTTATATAGATGCAAAAAAAGAAGATATTAAAATTATAAAAAGTCCAGTAGGTATGCCAGGTAGAGCAATTTATAATAGTTTTATAAAAAATACAGAAAATGTAAAATGTAAAATTGATAAATGTTATCAATGTATTAAAACTTGTAATGTTGTAAATTCTCCATATTGTATAACAAAGGCTTTAATAAATGCAGTAAAAGGGAATATGGAAGATGCTTTAATTTTTTGTGGAAGTAATGTAGATAAAATAAAGGAAATTGTTTCAGTTAGAGCATTAATGGATGAATTGGTTAGTGAGATGTAATATTTGTATGTAATATAAAAGTATATCAATGAGCAGAAATAAAAATTTCTGCTCATTTGTATTTTTTTGAATATTTTCATATACATTTTTTAAAAGCAATGTTATAATCATTTTTAGAAATAGTATTTGTCGCTGAGAATATAAAAGGAGGAATATATAATGAAAGAATTATTTAAAGAAGTTTGTAATGAAAAAACGACCTATATGGAAAATATTGATAAGATGATTGATGCCATTCAAAATAATAAGTTAAAGGAATTACTATTTGATGAAATTGAACTTACAGTGAAAAAACATAACCCAAATAGAAGTAAATGTGCAGGATGTCCAGATCATAGAACTAATGGAAAAGATGCAGAGAAGAGAATTTGCAGATGTTTACTTTACAAAAATATGGATGGAGTAGAAAAAGACTGCAATAGTTGTGTTTTAGAACAATTATATAATGTAAAAAAGGGAAGATATACTATTACTAATTATGAAATACCAGCATATTATAGTGGTAAAGGTATTGGAGAAATAGACTTGATTATTTCAGATGAAGAATTTGAATATGCAACAGAAGTAAAACCTCATACAAAAGAGGACAAAAAAGATAATCCTGAAACACTATTAAGAATGATTGCAGAAATATTAACATATACCTATGGATTTGAAGAAAGTAAATATAAAAAAGCAATTGCATTCTTTGAAAACACACCACAATATAATGAGTATCAAGAACAGAATCCTAAAATTGTGGAATTACTTAAATTAGCAGACATAAGTGTTTTCTTATTTAAAGAAACAAAAGAAAATCATGTTGAATATGAAATAATAAAAATGTAGAGGTTTGTCCTTTACATTTTATTTTTTGCCGTATAAAATCTTACAGCTGCAACACATTTTCCAGTTTTCGTTTTCTGATAACATTTTAAAAATTAATATGTTATAATAGTTAAGAAAGAAAATTTAGAGGAGGAAAATAAGATGAGTAATGAAATGAAAGAAATAGCAATTAATAAAGCACACGAATTATATGGAAATCCATTACCAAAAGAAATACAAGAAAGGTTAGATTTAGAATTGAATTCAATTATATCAAATGGATTTGAAATAGTTTATATGATTACTAAGAAGTTAGTAGAAAAATCGAAAGAATATGGATATTTAGTAGGAAATAGAGGTTGTATTGGTAGTTCATTTGTTGCTTATTTGTTAGGGATAACAGAATGTAATCCCTTACCACAAAAATATAATGGATTTAATATACCATTTGAACTATTTGCAGGTATAGAGTTTAACAAAGTATTAGATATAAATTTAAATGTAGCAAAAGATATTCATAAGAACATTTGTGAATACTTAGATGAGTTATTAAAAGAGAAGGGTATTTATAAAAATAGTGGAGATATTGGAAAGAGTAATGGAATTTATACTTTTAAAAGGATAATAGAAACAAAAGAAGGGAAACAATTAGCTAATATTGATATATTATCACATTCAATGCTTATGCCATTAAAAGAACTATATCAGTTAACCAATATTAATCCGCAAACAATACCATTAAACGAAAGAAAAGAAGAGGTAACAAAAATAACTGACTTATTGATAAAAGAACAATTCTATGTTCATGCAGATTTAGAAAATATATTAGACATCATATCAAAGATAAAAATAGATACTTTTGACAATTTGATTATTCTAGTAGGTTTGCTTTATGAAACAGGCACTTATAATAGTATAGAAGAGATACTTGAAAATATAACATCAGATTTATCACAAATAATTTCTTCAAGAGATGATATAATGGTATATTTAATACAAAAAGGAATTGATAGAATATGGTGTTAGAATAGATATATGGACACATTTTATGAGAGAGTGTATAATGGATTA
>CAOJQV010000032.1 GCA_948441945.1 uncultured Clostridium sp.
AGTTAATTTTAATATTTTTTTATGACATTTTCAAAAGTTATTGACAGTACTTTTTTAATTTAATTAATATTCTTCTATTATTATTTGCATTTTTTCTTCTAATCCATATTTTTTCTCTATTTCTAATTTTGTGATTTGAATATCATCTTTAAAAGCGAATTTATTCATAGCATCCAAAATTATTTTTATAATGTTATCTATATCTGGTTTTTTTGTTGGACTAATCTTGTTGTCAAGCATTTGTTCAATTTCACTTTTTTTTGTAGTTTTAGGTATGGAAAAATATGCAATCATACTAATGTTTATTCTTCCTTCTAATGTTTTAAATTTTGGATATTTTAATAAAAAATATTGTTCTACTAATGTTTCATAGTCCTTTGTTCTTGTAGGCGTATAAACACTTCCTGTGTAAGTGTTTAATCGTGGTCTTCCCTTCCCTACTATTTTTCCTGGTACTTCAAATTCATATATCATTCTATTTCTCCTTTTTCATTAGCTTTGCTACAAAAAATCCTTCTGTACTTTTTGATGGTAATATTTTTATTGCTTTATTAATACTTGTATCTAAATTTTCATTTGATGCTTTCGTTGCTTCTTTTAGTTGTAAATTGATTTCTAACATTTTTAATTCTAGATTTTCTAATGCCCAATTTAAAATATATTCATTTTCTTCTTTGTTTAATGTACAAGTTGAGTATACTAATATTCCCCCTTGTTTTAGTGCTGTGTATGCACTTTTAATCAATTTCTTTTGTAATTTTGATAGTTCCTTTACTTTTTTTATTGACCATACTTTGTAACTTTGAACATCATATGCTGTAAATCTTCCTTCTCCACTACACGGCGTATCTAATAGTACTTTATCAAATTGTTCTTTATATTGTTCTCCTATTTTCTCTCCTCTATTATTAATAGTTTCTACAATATTTGCCCCTTGCATTTCTACATTATATTTTAATTTTTCATATCTCATTTTGTCTAGTTCATTTGCTAAAATATATCCTTTTCCATTCATTAATGATGCAAGTTGTGTTGTTTTGCTTCCTGGTGCTGCTGTTAAGTCTAGTACTTTTTCTCCTTCTTTAGGTTCTAAAATTAATGGTGGAACCATGCTTGGTAGACTTTGTATATAGATATATCCTTTTTCATATATGTCTAATTTTTTTATGTCTTTTTCGTTTGCATTTTTTATTATTAGTGCATCTTTATACCATAATACTCTTTCAAATTTTATATTTTTTTCTTTAAAATATTTCATTAAATCTTGAATGTTATACTTTAAAGTGTTTACTCTTAATGTTGTATATCTTTTTTCAATAATTCCTTTTAGTATATTGTCTACAGTTATTGGCGTAAACATTTCGTATAAATTGTTTACGAATTCTTTAGGTAATCTTTCTTTTATTTCTAATATTGTTGCCATTTTTTGTTTCCTTTCGTTTTGAATTTTATCATTATTTTTGAGTTGTTGTCAATTTAAATGTATAATTCTCTAAATTATGCTTATACTATTATAAGATTTTTATTATGGAGGATTTTAAAATGGATGGAAATCAAAAAATAAGCTGTACTGTTGAGAGCTGTAAATATAATAATAATGATGGTCGTTGTGTTCTTAATGAAATTATCGTTACTCCTATTGAAAATTGTAATACTAAAGAACCTGATGAATCTATGTGTTCAAGTTATGAATATGAGAAATAAATTTGTATTAAAAAATGAATTATAACTACAAAAAAGAGGCATAAAATGTCTCTTTTTTGTAGTTAATGTCCAATAGTGTTGGGACATTAATTTTGTTCTTCTAAAAATTCTATATATTCTTCTAAGCAAAAACCTTTTTCCTTCATAAACATTGCATCTTTTACACCCACATATCTATAATGCCATGGTTCATAATTAATTTGTGTCATTTCTTTTTTATCCGTTGGATATCGTAATACAAATCCATATTCATAGCAATGCTCCATTAACCACTTTTGTACATCTGTATCTTCTTGATTTTTATCTAATATTTGATATTTTTGTGATACAATGTCAACTGCAAGTCCAATTTCATGCTCACTTGTTCCAGGTGTAGTAACCCAAAGAGATGCTTCTTTTTTAGCATCTTCTTGAGTATATCCCTTATTTATATATTGTGATACTTTTCTATTGTATAGTTGTACTTGATATTGATGTGTTCTATATGCTGAACATATAAGTGGATCTAAGCCTTCTTTTCTAGCACTTTCTAACATTTCTTCTAAAGCTTCTTTTATTCTAGTATCAACTTCATATTTTTCATTTATCTTTTCTTGTTTAAATTTATAATTGTCTGGAACTAAGTTATCTTTGTTTACTAATATTAAATTCCAATCTGTTACATCACTGTCTATTTCTTTAATTCTTGTTGGCTCATTAGATACTTCATTAACTTCTGAAATATTTTCTTCTATTGGTGCATATACAATTTGTGTTTCTTGCTTTTTCATTTTGAAAAATTTATATGCATTTAATGTAATAAAAATTAACAATGATATTATAATAATTTCATATATTCTTTGTTTCATATTTATTATTCAACTTCATCTTTACAAGCTTCAAATTGAGAATTATATAATTTAGCATAGAATCCATCTTTTGATAATAGTTCTTCATGTGTTCCTTGTTCTACAATATCTCCATGATCCATAACTAAAATTAAATCTGCATTTTTTATTGTTGATAATCTATGAGCAATAATAAAGCTTGTTCTTCCTTTCATTAAATTATCCATTGCTGATTGAATTTGTTGTTCTGTTCTAGTGTCTATTGAACTTGTTGCTTCGTCTAAAATTAATATTTTAGGATTTGCAAGTACAACTCTTGCAATTGTTAATAATTGTTTTTGTCCTGCTGATATATTGCTTGATTCTTCATTAATCATTGCATTATATCCTTTTGATAATGTTTTTATATAATGGTGAATATGTGCTGCTTTTGCTGCTTCAATTACTTCTGAGTCTGTTGCATCTGGATTACTGTATTTGATGTTTTCTTTAATAGTTCCACTATATAGCCATGTATCTTGTAATACCATTCCAAATAATTGTCTTAGCTCTCCACGTTTAAAATCTTTTATGTTATGACCATCAATTAGAATTTCTCCACTATTAACATCATAAAATCTCATTAAAAGCTTAACTATTGTTGTTTTACCTGCTCCTGTTGGTCCAACTATTGCAATTTTTTGACCATCTTTTATTTTTGCATTAAAATCATTTATAATTGTTTTTTCTGGGTCATATCCAAATTGAACATCTTTAAATTCAATATTTCCATTAATTTTTTCAGTCGGCACTGGGTTTTTAATATCTTCTACTTCTTGTTCTTCTTCTAAGAATTCAAAAACTCTTTCAGCAGATGCTACCATTGCTTGTATTGTACTTGATATTTGTGCTACTTGTCCTATTGGCTGAGTAAATTGTTTATTATACTGAATAAAGCTTTGAATATTACCTACTGTAATTTTACCTTTTACTGCAAAATATCCTCCCATAATAGCTACTGATACATAACCAATATTTCCTACAAAGTTCATTAATGGATGCATTAATCCAGATAAGAATTGAGAACGCCAACCTGATTTATATAGTTCATTGTTTTGCTTTTCAAATTCCTTTATAACTTGTTCTTCTCTGCCAAATACTTTAACTATATTGTGTCCACCATAAATTTCTTCAACTTGTCCATTTACATGTCCTAGATATTCTTGTTGCTTTACAAAATATTTTTGAGATTTACCAACTACTTTTTTTAAAATTAATGCTGATACTGGCAAAATCAATAAGCTTACCAATGTCATTTCCCAACTAATTGAAAACATCATTATTAAAATTCCTATTATTGTACAAATTGAAGTTATAATTTGTGTAATACTTTGATTTAATCCTGTACTTAATGTATCAACATCGTTTGTTATAATCGATAATACTTCTCCATTTGTTTTTTTATCAAAGTATTTCATTGGTAATAGATTAATTTTGTGTATAAGGTCATTTCTTATTTTATAAGTAATTTTTTGTGCAACTCCTGCCATTACATAACTTTGAATTAAATTAAATAATGCACTTGTTCCATATAACATAATAACCCATAAAATTATTTGACCAATTTTATTAAAATCCATTCCGCCTGTTCTGTTGATTTTATTCATTAGACCTGTATAAATTTCAGTTGTTGCATTTCCTAATATTTTAGGTCCTACAATACTAAAAATGGTACTTCCTATTGCAAATACAATTACAATAATTACTGCAATTTTATATTTTGTAAGTCTTCCCATTAATTTTTTTAATGTTCCTTTAAAATCTTTTGCTTTTTCTACAGTTCTAGGTCCGCCTGGATCTCTTCCCATTGGTCCTTTCATTACTGGAGGTTTTTGTGTTTGATTATTACTCATGTTCTTCACCCTCCTTTAAGTTTAGTTCTTCTTTAGAAAGTTGTGATAAAGCAATTTCTCTATATGTTGCATTATTTTTAAGTAGTTCTTCATGTGTTCCTTTTCCTACAACTTTTCCATCTTCTAATACTATAATTTGGTCTGCATTTAATATTGTATTAATCCTTTGAGCAACTATAATTACTGTTTTATCTTTTGTAACTTTACTTAGTTCTGTTCTTAAAACACTATCTGTTTTAAAATCTAATGCTGAGAAACTATCATCAAATACATATATTTCTGGATTTATTGCAATTGCTCTAGCAATTGATAGTCTTTGCTTTTGTCCACCAGATACATTGCTTCCACCTTGTGCAATTGGTTCTTGGTATTTTAGTGGTTTTGATTCTATAAATTCTGTTGCTTGTGCTATTCTCGCAGCTTCTATCATTTGCTCATCTTTCATTTCTGGATTTCCATACTTTATATTTGATTCTATTGTTCCAGAAAATAAAATTCCTTTTTGTGGAACAAACCCTATAATTCTTTTTAAGTCTGTAAGTGCAATATCTTTAATATCTATACCATCAATTAATAAATTTCCTGATGTTATATCATAAAATCTTGGTATTAAATTAACTATTGTTGATTTTCCACTTCCTGTACTACCAATAATTGCAGTGGTTTCTCCAGGTTTTGCTGTAAATGTAATGTCACTTAATACTTCTTCATCACTATCTGGATATTTAAATCCGACATTTTTGAATTCTACTAGTCCTTTTTTATTTGTTTCTAATGCTTTTGGTTGTTTACTTTCTTTTATAAATTCTTCTGTTTCTAATACTTCATTTATACGGTTAGCTGATACTGATGCTCTTGGCAAAATTATTGATACCATTGATATCATTAAAAAGCTCATTACTATTTGCATTGTATATTGAATAAATGCCATCATATTTCCAACTTGCATTGTTCCTGCATCTACACCTTTTGCTCCTACCCATACAATTAAAAGCGAAATACAGTTCATAATTAACATTAGAATAGGCATCATAAAGCTCATTGCTCTATTTACAAATAAATTTGTTTTTGTTAAATCTATATTTGATGTCTCAAAACGTTTTTCTTCTCTTTTTTCTGTATTAAATGCTCTTATAACTGGTAGTCCTGTTAGTATTTCTCTTGCTACTAGATTTAATTTATCAATTAGGTTTTGTAATTTTTTGAATTTAGGCATTGCTACAATAAATAGTGTTCCTACAACAAATAATATTGCTAATATTGCTACACCAATTATCCAAGCCATAGAGTTGTCACTTTGAGTTAATACTCTTATAAATCCTCCTACACCTATAATTGGAGCATATACAACTACTCTGAATAATAGTGCTAATAAGTTTTGAATTTGTTGAATATCATTTGTTGAACGTGTAATTAAAGATGCTGTACTATATTCTGAAAATTCCTTATTAGAAAAGTTTAATACTTTTTTGAAAATCTTTTCTCTTAACGTTTTTCCAAGTCTTGCTGATACTCTTGAAGATAAACACATTATGGATATTGCTGAAGTCATAATAATTAGTGATATTCCTAGCATTTTTAATCCTGATATTATTATATATTTATTTTGTATATTATCAGTATTTATTCCGATTTCTTGATATTCTTTTTTGACAATTTGTATTGCTGCTTGTTCTAAAATGCTATTTTCCATATTATCTAATTGTTCATTTATTTTAATTATTACTTGTTCTCTTTGTTCTTGTGGCATTTGTGTTGCCATTTTTTCATCATTTAAATAACTTGTTATTACTAATGGCTTTGTCATTATATTATTTAAATTTTCTATTTCTTCTTTAGATATTTTTTTAATTTTATAAGTTTCATTGTCTTTTTCTTCATAACTGGCTAAAATTGTTTCATCTTCATCTGTAAATAGTAGTAAACTGTCCATTGTAGTTTTTCTGATTTCTTCTGGTGCAACATCTTCAATACCACCATTTTGAATTCCTACATTTACTATTTTAGAAGTATAATCTGGTAGTGTTAAATCACATGTAGCTTGTACTATTAATAATATTACAATAGCTATAACTGAAATCCATGATTGTTTTATGTTTCTTAATACTTTTAGCATTTTTTCCTCCTTTGAGACAGCTGGGACAGGTTAAAAATGTCTCATATTTTTGTCGTTTTTTGTATATTCTTTTTTTCGACATTTTTATACTAATTATATGAGACATTTTTAACCTGTCCCAGCTGTCTCATATAATAATACCGTGTCATTAATTGTATGTGACACGGCTGGTTTTGTCAATAATTTAAATGTGAATTTTGTGTGAATTATAGTATTTTAATTAATTCTTCTAATTTCTTAATTTCAGAATAATTATTATTTTCTATCTTATTTATCTTATTTTTAGGGTTATAATAAATTGCTTTAATTCCTGCATTTAATGCTCCTTTTATGTCTCTTTCAAAATCATCACCTATCATAACACATTCCTCTGGTTTATTCTCTCCAATTGCTTGTATAAATGCTTCTTTAAACGGCTTTCTTTTTGTCTTTTCTGCTGAATATATATTTACAAAATATTGCAGAATATTTGCCTTCTCTAGCCTTACTCTTTGACTTTCAGCATACCAATCACTTAGAATTACTATTTGATATTTTGATTTTAAATAGTCTAGGGTCATATATGTTTCTTTATCTAATTTGTCTGGCACACAACTTTCCCATCTTTTTATTATATTGTATACTAATTCCTTGGGATAATTGTTTTTGGTATATTCATTTATATATTCTGACATTTTATTCTTATTAAATATATAATATACGTTTTCATACTCTACAAATGCTTTAGATATTTTGTCTAAATCTTTATCTGTATATAGTATTTTTAAGTCATGTAGTGCTTTCCTTATTTCTTGGTCATATTCTTTTTTCCATGGAATTAAAGTATCATCAATGTCAAATATTACTCTTTTTATCATTATTACCCCTTATCTAAATATTATAAATGTCCCAAAAGTAAACGTCCCTTTTGGGACATTTTAGAAATTACATTTTTCTAAATACTCCACAAACTTTTCCTAGAATTTCACAATTTGGAACTATTATTGGATCCATTGTGCTATTTTCTGGTTGTAGTCTAATATGGTCTTTTTCTTTATAAAATGTTTTTACAGTTGCTTCATCTTCTACTAATGCTACTACTATTTCTCCATTTGTAGCATCTTTTTGTCTTTTTATTAATATGTAGTCTCCATCTAAAATTCCAGCTTCTATCATGCTTTCTCCTCTAACTGTTAGCATGAAACAATCTGAATTTCCTACAAAGTCTATTGGAATTGGGAATGTATCTGTAATGTTTTCTACTGCTAAGATTGGTGCTCCTGCTGTAATTCTTCCTACTACTGGTACTTCAACTAATTCTTTTTGTGTATAGAAATCTTTTGTTGATGTCTTTTTTGTTTCTCCATCTGTTCCTTTTAATAATCTAAGTGTTCTACCTTTTTTATCTTGTTTTTTGATGTAGCCTTTATCTTCTAATCTTGCTAAGTATCCATGTACTGTTGCAGTAGAGCTTAGTCCTACTGCTTTTCCTATCTCTCTTACTGATGGTGGATATCCAACTGTCATTATTTGTTTTTCAATATATCTTAATATTGATTTTTCTCTTGAATTTAATTCAGGTCTCTTTTTTGGCATATATATCACTCCATTTCTTAATTTTGTTTATAATATCATACAAACAAAAAAATGTCAAACATTTTTTTGTATTTTATTTATATCTTTTTCCTTTTGAATTTTTTCTTTTTCTTTCATAGTCTCCGTCTTCTTCATCAAAAGTATTTTGGATGCTTTCTTTATATATGTCATTTATATTTATATTGTTATATTGTGAAAATTCTTCATCTTCTTCTTCAATTTTTTCTAGTCTTCTTTTTCTTGCAATTATTATAGGAATGATTAAAATAATAACACCTGCAACAATTGTACCACCTATAATTAGCATTTTTTTCATATTATTATCGTTGTTTTTTGCTTCTGCTTTTTTTATTGTTTTATTTACTATTATTTGGTATGTTGCATTTTTGTCTTCATCTTCACCTTTTACAATGATTGTAATGACGTTTTCACCTTCTTGCAGATTTTCATTTCCCATAATTTCTATTTCTGTACCAATTTCTGTTGCTAGTGTTGATAAATCTAATTTATCTAAATCTTCTTTTAATTCAATTCTATATTCATATATATCTGTTTGAAATTGTGGTTCTAAGTCTATTCCTTTTATAGTTAATTCTGATAAGCCAAAGCCTATTTCTTCTGGTTCTTCTTCATCTATTTCATTATCATCTGTTGTGTTATTGTTTGAATCGGCTTTTTCTTTTCTTGTTATATTTATTGTATAAATCTTTTTTGCTATTCCATCTTCAGCTATTACAACCACATCTACTTTGTTTGAACCTACATTTAATTTTTTTGTTCCTGTTCCTGAAATTGTTTGCTTATCATGTCCTTTTTTTGCATAGACTTCTACTGACTCTGTTTCATAAGGTACTATAACGTTGTATGATAGTTTATTTCTGTTAAATCCTTTAAAATCATTTGGTCTAATTCCCAACTCTCTAAGTGTTGCATCATTTGATATTGTTGTTGATGGTTGTTGTGATATATTAGATTGATTATTATTTCCTGATGAGTTTGTTGTTCCTGAGGCTGTGTTTCCTCCTGATGAAGGATTTACTGTTACAACTGATGTATTAGTTGTATTATTAATACTAAAAACTACTCTAAATGTTGTTTTCTGATTAACTTCTGGCGCTTTAAAACTATAGGTTCCAAGCATAGTAGTTCCACTTCCCATTGAAGCATAACTAATATTACCTTTTGTACTATTAACAACTGCTGCTTCACTTGGGTTAGAACATCCCAAGTAAGTTAGCCCTGCATAACTAGATAAACTTAAATCAAAGTTTTGCAAATTAGTAGTTGAAGTTACTGTTATTGTAAAGTTTTGTCCTGAAGTAACTGTTGGGTCTGTTGATTTGTATGCTGATTTTGATTTTATTGTTAAAGCCAATATTATAGATAAAAATATTAATATACTCAATTTTATTTTTTTACTCATTTTTCTCCTACTTTCATATTTAAATTGCAATATTTTCACTACCTACACTATATTTTAATATTTGTAGTGCATCTGATGAATTTACTTTTCCATCTTTATTAGTATCACCTGCACTTATAGATTTTTGATCAAAAGCCATACTACCTACACTATATTTTAATACTTGTAATGCATCTGATGAATTTACTTTTCCATCTCCATTGCAATCACCTTTTTTTACAACCGTATACCTATCTAATACTATAAAACCTGTTCCCATAGGATGATTCTCGCCATAATCTAGGAAATTTCCATCAGGTTTAGTAATTTTAGTAGGACCTCCAAAAGCAACTAAAATATCATTTGCTATAGCATCTGGAGATACAGTTATAATATTATTACTATTATCTATTTTTACTTTAGCTGTATTAGTTCCAGTATTTTGTGAACTACCACTTGACCCTCCTGAAGAAGTATTTGTGATTGGAACTAAATATTGCTTAAATTCTTTTTCATAATCATAAGTTTGTCTTGCAGAATATCCTACAACTCCATTAGATTTTTTAACTTTATCCCAATAAGTTCCATTTACTTTTGTAGTTGCTTTTTCTAATCTTGTAACAATTTCGTTTTTATCTAAATAAGCTAATATTGTGCTTCCACCTGGAGCATTTCTAATCATTAAATTAGTATCTACATTTACTCTTACTAAATCTACATCAGTAGTAGTACTTCCACTTGTTCCTGGCCTGCTACATACTTCTTGAGGCATATTTTCATATACTGGTATAATAAATGTATGTGTATATGATATTGTATTTATATCGATATAAACATCTCTTATAGTTGTTCCTTCACTTTGTGCTGCTAGAATATTTTGCATATATTGATTATTATATAATCCACCTTTTTCTACTACATCAAATTTTTGTAAGTATAAAGTATTTTGGTCTTCTTTAAGATAATATTTTGCTATATAACTTATTCCTCCAGCAATTGAAGCATCTAAACTTGTCCATCCTTTTTTTTGTGCATAAGCAAGTTCGTTTAATATAATCTGTTCTTCTGAATTTCCTGATGCTGCTATATTAAAAGCATTATAATATCCTACATATTGGCCTTTATATCCTTGTCCTAATACTGCTATTGTTCCTTCTTTGCCTTGCTCTTGAAGTAATCTAGCAATTACGTAATATGGATTCATATTATTACTTACTGAAGAATTTACAATAGCATTTTCATGTCCTGCAAGAAATGAGCCACTTGTCATTGTCCTTATAATATTCATATCATATCCTGTATTTGTTAGTTCTTCAAACTGAAAAATATCAGAAACATTCATTGAATTTCTTGGATCCATCATATATTTAATTCCTTGTTCTGAAACACATCTCCAACTTCCATTATCATAAGGAGTTTCCTTACATACTGGACAAAGCCACGCTCCTTTATAATTTGATGAATTTGGAATTAGGTTAACAGGTCTTTCACCATGTCCTGAATATTCATTAGCAATTACATTTTTCCAGTCAAGCCCTGTATATAATATTTTAAATTTCCAATTTGGATAGCTACTTTGTAATGCTTTAATTCTGCTTTTAATTCCAGGGTATTTACTATCATTTATATTATCTATATCTGAACTAACAGTTTGTGCACCAATTGATTTTGATGTAAATAAAATTGTTAACATTACATTTGCTATTATTGATATTATTAAGATTATTGATATTAATTTTATTGTATTTTTCATATGTTTTCCTCCAATCTTTTTTTCTTTATATGTATTGTTAATTTTTCCCATTATTTCGACATTATTATATCATTACCATTTTTTTTAGTCAACGAATTTACTTAAATGTAATATAATTGTAAAATAAAAAGAGGGATTTTGAGAACTGGTCTCTTAATCCCTCTTTTTATTTTCTTCTTTTCTTTTTTGAAATCAAATTAGCTATTATTATAAATATTATTGAAAATCCTAAAACTACTGCCATATTCGTAAATATAGGTTTTAGACTTTCCATATTTATTACTTCTAAAGTTTTTACAAGTTCATTTGTTTGAATATACCAATAAGATGGCAAAATATGTGCTATTTTTAAAACAGTATCTGGTAGCCATTCTACTGGTACAAATGCACCACATAAAAAACTTGAGCCTAGTCCAATTACATTTATAATTCCGTTTATAGCATTTTTATTACTAATTATATTTGCTACTAAAAATGCTATACACAATGCACAAATTGAGAATATAAATAAATTTATAATTAAAATCAAACCTTGCTGTGTAAACATTACATTTCCTATAAGTATAAAGCTTAATATTACATAGAATATCCATAATATAATTGCTAATATTGAATTTGATAATAGTAATTGTCTATTGTGTTTTTTGTAATTCATACTACTTACAATAGTTCTTTTTCTTATCTTTTCTTCTCTAAAGCTAGATAATATTAAACAAATTATATATACTAATCCTGCTAATATACTATAGTTTAAAAAGTTATAATAAAATGTTGCTCTTGATAAGTTTTCTGTATCTAATTTTGATGTTATTTCTACTTCTGTTTCTTTTTCTAATGTTTCATTTATTTTTGCAATTTGTTGTTCTTCATCTTCGATTTGTTCTACATATATGTTTGCAACTTTAATATATCTAGTTAGCATCATTTCAGCAAGTGATGATTGATAATCTCCAGTACTTTTTATTTCAATTTGTGGATTTAAACCATTTAAAAAGTCTAGTCTATAATTTTGTGGTATGTATATTATATAATTTACATCTCTGTAAAATAATGCATCATTAATTGCTTCCTCATCTTCTTTTATATCTATAATGTTACAATTCTTTTTTATGTAATTTATGAGATTTTCTGTTATTCCAATGTTTTCATCATTATTTATGATTAACACATCAGGCTTGCTTGCAACAAAATTTGTAGAATTATCACTAGTTTGCATATTTGCTCCTGCAAATATAATTAATATTACTGTATATAAAATAACTGTGAATTTATATTTATTTACAATTTTCCAAAATGTTTTAAATACTGTCATACTTTTGCCTCCTTAAACTAATATAAGATAGCAAAATCATTATTCCTGAGAATATAAGTAAACTTATAATATTGAACATATATCTATCTAATGTATTATAATAATACAATGAATAAAATCCATCTGTTATCATACTTGCAGGATTAATTTTATTTATAATAGACACATTTTTATCAATTATATATTTCATTGTAATTCCCATCATTCCTGACAAGAAGCACCCTAACATTGTTATTGCTAGCAAAATACCTGTTTTTGTATTTTCATTTGTTTTCATACAAGTTCCAACTACTAATCCCATGCTCAAACCTGCTAAATTTCCTACCATTCCAAGTAAAATGATTAATGTTAAGTTATTTCCATAGTCTACTTTTAACACAAAAATTGTATATAAAAATAATATAGCAAGTCCAATTAATTGAGTTATATAGCTTGCTAAAACACTACTTAGAACAACCTTTAGTTTATTTGTAGGGCTAACTGATATTCTTTTTCCTTGATTACTCATATTAGCTAAATTTTGATTTATTGATGCCATTCCTATAATTCCACCATATAGGCAGGCCATTGCAATTAAAGTATAAAATTCTATCATGGTATAGCTTAGATTACTGTTAGATATATTTTTAAATTCTACTTCTTTTTCCATCTTATCCAATATATCTTCATATATTTTTTCATAATCTATATTCATATTTCCTGACATCATTTTATCTTTTATCTCTTTTTCAGATAAATCATTTACTATATTTGTATTTTGGATAATTTCTTCTGTTACATATTTTAAAATTGTTTGATTTATTCCATTTTGTTTAACTACTATTTTAGGTTTATTTTCTTCAATTACTAAATATCCACTAATTTCTTCATTATCCAATAGTTCTTTTGCTTCATCTTCTTTTACATATTTTGTATTAAATAATCTGTCTTCATTTTTTTCATTTGATAATTCTTTAAAAGTCATTTTTAAAATTTCGTTTTCTTCAAAACTTTTATCATTTACAATTGCTATATCTATAATTTCAAGTTTTTCACTATTTTCGATATTTGAAAATGCCATATTGAAAAATGTTCCGAAGTATTATTGGAAAGGCAAATGTCCAAAATATTAAAGCTTTATTTCTAAAAAGGGTTTTTAGAGAATATTTAAAGTTATGTATAAACATTTTAATCTCTTAACTCCTTTCCTGTAAGTTCTAGAAATACATCATTAAGTGTAGGTCTTTCTGAATAGATTTTATTAAAGTTAATATTTTCATTTTTTAAATATTCCATAAGCTCTACTAAATTATTTTTGCCTTCTTTATATGCTATAATTAATGTATTAGAATCATATTTTACATTTTCTACATTTTGTTTTTGCTTGATTTCTTTGATATATTTTTCTTCTAAATTATTTACTTCTATTGTTACTTTTTCTTCAATTTTAGCAAGTTCTTTTAGTTTATCGCTTGTTCCTTCTGCTAAGATTTTTCCTTTGTCTAAAATAATAATTCTATCGCAAAGTATTTCTACTTCTTCCATATAATGTGTTGTGTAAACAATTGTTGCTCCATCATTTCTTAATTTTTTTATTCCATCTAGTATGTTGTTTCTACTTTGTGGGTCTACTGCTACTGTTGGTTCATCTAAAAATATAAGTTTTGGTTTATGTGCAATTCCACAAGCTATATTTAATCTCCTTAAAAGCCCTCCTGATAGCTGTTTTGGATGGAATTTTTTAAATTCTTCTATTCCAACTAAATTTATTGCATCTTCTACATATTTTTTTCTTGTTTTTTTATCTTTAATATATAAACCACAAAAATAGTCTATATTCTCATATACTGTTAATTCTTCAAAAACCGCAACATCTTGAAATACTACACCTATTTTTGATTTTATTTCATAACTGTCTGGTTTCATTTCTTTTCCAAATATTTTGATAGTTCCTTTGTTATAGTTTAATAAAGATAAAATACAATTTATTGTTGTAGATTTTCCGCTTCCATTTGGTCCTAAAAGTCCTAGTATTTCTCCTTCTTTTACTTCAAATGAAAGATTGTCTATTGCTTTTAGTTCTTTGTATTTTTTTGTTAGTTCTTTAATTTCAATTACGTTTTCCATTAATCTCATTCCCCTTTTTATTTTTTAATATTATATATTGTTATTTAGTAAATTACAAGCATTTTATGTTTTTAGATTCGATATTTTTTCTTATCCTGTGGGTGGTGTTAATGTTGGTGCTATGAAATACTTATAAGTTTCTTTTTATTGCAGAAAAAAAGGAATTTTAATATAAAAAACTGAGCCTCTTTCACTCTGGTTAAAAAATTATATTATATTCCTTTTGAATGTAACAACGAATGTGCCATGGAGTAACTGTAGAAATTCTTAATCAAATTAATTAGGGAATCTCATTACATGAGGGCGCTGATTAATTTGATTTAGAATTTCTAAGTTATGTATTAAGCCGAGTTGTGTAATGAAAAATGAATATAATATAATTTTTTTCCGTGAACATTCCTCAGTTTTTTATATAATAATTCCTTTTTTTTTCTTCCATGCAAATCAGCTTATAAGTATTTCATAGCACCAACATTAACACCACCCACAGGATAAGAAAAAATATCGAATCTTAAATTTTATGTTTATTTATTAACTATTATATCTACTTTTCCATCTTTCAAATAAATAATCTTATCAGAACTTTCAATAGTAGATTTTCTATGAGCTATTATAATTACTGTACTTTCTTTTGTTATATTATCTATTAGTTTTTGAATTCTATCCTCAGTTTTTAAATCAATATTCGAAGTTGGTTCGTCAAATATATAAATATTAGCTTTATGCAAAATTGCCCTTAAAAAAGCTATCATCTGAAGTTGCCCATAAGATAATTTATTTTTTTCTATTTTTTCTTCTAAACCATTTGGAAACTTATCTAGAACTTTTTCAAATCCAATTTCATTTGCAACATTTCGTATTTGTTCTTCTGTAATTGTTTTATCTCCTAATATAATGTTATTTTTTAATGTATCATTTAATATGTAAGGCGTTTGGGAAATATATGATATATTTTTTCTAATGTCTTTTATTCTCACTTTTGAAATATCTTCTCCTCCAATTAATATTTTCCCTTTTGATATAGGATATAACCTCATAAGTATATTTGTAAGTGTTGTTTTTCCTACACCTGTTTTACCTGCAATTGTTACTTTATTTCCTTCTTTAATAATAAATGATACATTATGCAATACTTTATTTTCTCCATATTGCATACAAACATTTTCAAATTCTATATCTCCTTTTAGGTCTTCTACAATTTTTCCTTCTTCTATATCTTCTTTTCCTTTTTCTTTTAATAATTTGTTAATTCTTTTTAATGACATCATTGATGATTGTATTTGTTCAAATTCTGTAAATATTTCATTTAATGGTGCTCGACAGTTTTGAATATAGTTGATTACAAGATATATGCTTCCTAAAGAAACAGTCATATCTATATTAAATACATAAGTTAAAATCAAATAAATTGCTAATGCTTGTATTGTTATATCAAGTGGATATATAAAGCTTTCTACAAATACATATCTTTTTCTATATATTAATTCTTCGTCTAAAGTTTTTTGTATTGATGTTTTGTTTGATTTTTGTAATGAAAATAAATATGTTAATTTGTTTTTATTATACATTTCTGAATATTGTCTATTTGCTTTATCTCTTTTATTTAAAATTCCTTTATTGCACTTAGCTACTTGATGTTTAAATATATATGAAACTATTTTTCTTAAATTATGGTTATTTGCTTTTGATAATTGTGCCAAATTTTGAATAGAATTATTACTAAAAGAAGTTGTATTTGATTGATTATTTTTTGCAATTTCTTTTGCTTTTTTAGTTTTATTTTTATCGTTTCCAAGATGTATAGAATAGGCTAACATCTCATTCATTTTTCATACTTCCTTGACACGAGGATTTTGTCTTTCCAAAAATCCTAACCCAGTAAGAATAAGTTAAGTACACTTTATGAAAATTTGTATTTATAGACAGCTTTAACAGATATAAAATTATAGTTCTAAAAGTAGTGAAATTGAATTTTAGGAGGATTTTAATATGGTAGAAATAACTTATCACAAAGAAGGAGATTTTTTCATTCCTGACTTATATTTAGAAAAAGAAGATTACGAAAATGATTATATTATTGGAAAGTATGGGCATTTAAGATTAGAATATTTAAAAAATCATAAAAAAGCTGAATATATAATAATGTTTATGAATTGTACTTTAAGAAAACATATTGTAGATACTGATAAACAAGCTAAACAAAAATTTGAAATACTTATGCAACAAATGCTAGAAAAAAATCCTATTGATGAGAACTTGAAGAATACTGACCCTTTAAAATGGACGGAGCTTATGAATAATTATAAGCATTCAGTTGAAGAAATTATATTAAAAGAATTGATTTATTGTTAAAATAATATACGAGAGTTCACTTCAATAAATGTACTCTCGTATAATCTTAATTATCATTAGTTAATTCTTCTAATAATAGCTTTTCAATTTTATCTACATTTGGAAAAATTAGGTTTATTCCGTTTTGATTTTAATTTAAAAATTTTATTTACTTTATATGTAATTTCTTTTTGAGTTCCTTCAACTACTGCAACTGCCTGATTTCTAATAGTGTCTATATGGTCTATGTATTTTTCAGTAATTGGAAAAATATTTTGGATTAGAAAAACAGCTTCTTTTCTTCTATATTTACCAATTACAATAGTATCACAAACTCCATTTCTCTCTATTTTTTGTTCTTGTAATTTTTTATATTTTTCTACTTTAGAACTCATAGGAATAAACCATAAAATTTTACTATCTGTATTTTTTATACAAAAATATGTAGGTCTTGTATTTCCATTTTCATGATTTTTCATAAGTTTTTCATCTTTTGCAAATTCAAAATATTCATCTTTTATATGATATACATATCCTGTTTCTATAAACATATACTTGTCCTTTCTAAAATTAAAGCCCTCTATAACTTAATATAGAAGGCTAAACATTTTCAAAATAGATAATTTATTACTCGCACCACTATAAAGCGAGAACATTTAGCAAAATGGATAATTTATTACTCGCACCACCATAAAGCGAGAAACATTTTCTTTCTATATTTATTATACAATGTCTAAAAAGCAATTGTCAAGTCGTTTTGCACAATAAATATAATATATTTTATGTGATTTTTATAAAATTTATGTATTTAAATATATAATTTTGTTAAAAAGTATATGGTTTAAAATCAAAGTTAAATCCTATATATTTGTATTCTTTCATATTAAGAAAATTATCAATATCTTTTTTAGCAATAGATGATACTTCTTTTATTCTATCTATCGTATTTTCAGAAACAACCAAAGGATTTATATATCTTTTTTTACCTTTTACAGTAGTACAATAAATATCTTGGATCTATGTCAAGTTTTTAGACACATTTTTCTACGAGTTTATATTTTTTTT
>CAOJQV010000033.1 GCA_948441945.1 uncultured Clostridium sp.
TACTAAATCACTGTCTTTTGGTGGTAATAATAAATTAAAATTATTATTGCTATTTCCAATTCTTTTATGAAATTCAGTTTCAATCTGAACTGATAATACATTTCTACTCCAACCATTTTTTAAAGTCTTTTTCTAGCACTTTATCTTCTCCCTTATTAATCTTATCTTAATTAATTTTCCTTAAATATTAAGTATATCTAACTGATATTTAGCAAAACTACTTAATATTTCAAATCTTTCTTCTTTACTTTTTCCTTCCTTAATTAATTCAGCATTATGCGATTCTAAATTAGACAATACTGTTAATTTATTAATTGTTGCAAATCTCTAACATTAAGATGTTTTTGCTAAATCAGGATTAAGTTCTCTCCACTTTTTAGCAGTTGTATTAAATATTACAACGTTTAATATACCTACCACTCTACAATAGTTAAATTATTAAATCTATTCTTCCAACTAGAAACTTTTCTATCATATAATTCTTTAGAATTAGCTTTGTGTTTTATTGGACGAATTGTTTTACTAAATATATCACTTAATCCATAAGGTGCATATACTTTAATTTGATTGTTTTCTTTAGTAATTCCAATTGCATGTACAGTTGCTATCCATTGATCAATAGCATCTTCTGAATTTTTATATTGGTCAATATTTTTGTTTTCATTTTCTTTTTTCCATAAGTGCATTCTTGCTTCATTGTGAACATCAAATTCATAATTTAGATTCAATTTTTTAAAATGATTAATTATTTTATTTTCAAGTTTTTTTTCGTTTTCTTTTGAAATGTTAGTAGAATCATAATAAATTATATCAATATCTTTAATTCCAAAATTAAGTGGTTTATTATCATAATAATTCCATAAGGTTTGAAAAACAGAACCCGCTGCTATATAAAAATTAGGTAGTTTTAATTCTGATATATAATCTAAAATTTTCATAAGGTCTTTATTTTTTTCTAATATATCAACAAATGTATTTAGTTGTTCTTTAAGGTCTTTATTTTGTTCCATTTTTTTCACTTCCTATTTATTTTTTAGTCTAATTCCATTAACTAATGGGTTCAAATCTCTTATTTTTATATTATTTAAAATTGTAACAGGAATATCTTCCATAGTTATATTTTCAAATTTGTTCAGTAGATATTTTAAATCATTTATTTTACTATTCTTAATTTTATATAGTAATCTAGACTCATCTATATAATACAATTCATCATATTTGATTATTTTATTACTTGTCCAGTTAGTATTATACCATCTAATCTATCTGCACAAAGTTTTGGTCTATCATTATCAACTATAGTATATTTTTTAAAATTGATTATATCTTCTGATAATAATTTGTCTTCTCTCAAATACTTCTGAAGTTTTTCATCATTTTTTATAATTTCTTCAGTATATTCTTCAGTACTTTCTTGATTTTCATAATCCTTATTCATATAGTCAATTACATGTGCAAAGCATGGTGTTGCAATATCATGAAATAATCCTGCTATTGTTGCTTTTCTGTCTTTAGTAAATTTCCAAGTTAGTAATGAGACAGTAAGAGAATGGTCATATCTTGAAATTTGTTCTTTAAAATTATATATATGTTTAGATGCATAATCCATCCCACAAAAATAACCAATGTTCTTTAATCTAATTAGACTTGGAACTGTTAAATATTTTTGTAAGAAATTAGGAATTTCATTTTTTATTAGTAAATTTAAGTACTCATTATATAAATTCATCTCATTATTATCCCCTTCTCTTAATTCAATATTATTTATTCAGCAATTTTTGTACTCCATAAACCATGTTTGTTACAATAAGCATATAAAGTTCCTGATTGAGCATTTTCAAATATTGCAACCGCTTCTTCATTAGGGTTAAGATATATATATTCTTCTTTATTTTTAGTTTTTAAGCAAATCCATTCTATAAAGTGGTCTTCATCCATTACATGATTCACTTTAACTTTTATCATATTATTTTTAACTTCATAAGTTGGTACATGTTTTTCAACTACAGCATCTGTAGAATTCGCTTTCATAGTGTACATTTCTTCATTGCAACATTTAATACCACAATCTTCACATTTACAATCTTTTATAACTTTTACGATTGCTCCACATTTTAAACATTTTTTAATTACTAATTCTTCATTCATCTTTCTTTTCTCCTTTAAATAAATTATATTTTTGCTATTTTAATTTTGATTTAATTCATTCTCATTTTCAATTCTATTTCTTTTATCTTGTAAAGTCTCACTTTCTCCTACTTTTGCCATATATTCATAAATTCTAATAGCTTTCCATCCTGTTACTTTGCACCCCCATTCATTAATAGTAATTTTCTCTCCATTAAATAAAACATATTTACTATCAAGTAGAGTTGCAACAGATTGTGCAGGTTTTAAAGTAATATATACTTTATCATCCACTTTCAATTCACCATATTCAAAAAAATCATTCATATTTAAAAATTTTTTAACAGTCTTTTCTTCTTTTCCTACATCCATATTTTTTATATCAACTGGATAATTAGGCATACATACATCAAAAATAATATTTGCTAGCTCGTTTCCTCTTTCTACTATATTTGAATAATGATAAAAATCTTTATTTTCTGGTAACGAAGTTGCATCATTTTGTCTTCCTGAATTTTTATCCATATAATAAATTCTTAAATTACCGATTCTATTTAAAATAGTTTTAACAAAAAGGTCATAATTCATTCCTTCTTGTGCAAGTTCTGTTGGAAAATCGTTTCCTTCTTTTAACATAAGAGTATTAGTTGCTTTATCTTTATAATATCTAAAATTAGCATCATCAATTTCTGGAGTTTGTACAAGCAAATGGTCTAAACTATATAATTTAGAAAAGTCTTTCACTAATTCATAAGCTTGATTATAATATGTTGTAAATTTAACATTATTATTTATGTCCATTTTCTTTTCAGTACATTCATATAATGCAATTAACGGAATAGACATATCCCTTTTTTCACTAAAACAATCAAGAATATTAATTGCATTTTTCAAAGTTTTTGCTGTTATTCCTTTTAATAATAATTGGCTTTCTAGTTTATTTATTATAGATTGTTTATTTGTTTTTTTATTCTTAATTATTTCATCCATTATATCTTTAAATACTTTTATTGCATCTTTGCTATCTCTATCACTAATGGATAAAAATTTAAGCATGAATGATACAGTTTCTACAACAATTTCTTCTACATCATTTTTAGTTATATTACTATTACTAAATTCTAATAAAGTTCTAAAAAATAATGGTTTTGGATGTTGATATCTGTTATTTATAAATACCTTAAAGAAAAATCTAAATTTTGAAGATTTTACTAAGTTATAAGCGTCTTCTTCATTTTCTAACATATTATAATAATCAACTTTTTCTACCATATCATCAATTAGGTTTTTTAATGCTTCTTTTTCAGAATCCACATTATAGTGCAAAATCAATTCTTTTGTACTAATGCCTTTAAAATTATCGATATTGATGTTTTGTCTATAATATGTAATATATGCTCTTACATAAGTATATAGGTAATCATACAAATTGTCATTTGTTTTATTTATTAATTTTCCCCATTTTTCAGAATATTTTTCATAGCATTCTTCGTCCATTTTAGAGAATATGTAAGTTTTTATTAAATCTATTACTTCAAGTTGTTTTCCTTTACTATTTATAGATTCAAACATAGTAAATACTTCTTGTTGCTTGCAATTTGCTTCTATTGCAATAAACTTAATATAAATTAAAAGATAGTCAGCAAAATCTAATATTTCACTTGGTGTTTTTTTTACAATTCTTTCATTTAGTTGCTTATATATTTCAGAAAAATTTGCAATTATTCTTTCATCAAATTTTGAACTACATTCATATTTATTACAATATTCTAAAATATTAGTTGGTTCTTCAAAACATTGGTTATATATAGACTCATAACAAGTTTTTTCAATACTATTTAATGTAACAGCTCTTATTTCTTTTTGATTTTTTCTATTAACAATTTTCCATAATGCTTCTTTAATTTTTAATATTGTTGTATCTGTTTCACTTGCACCATTTATCATTGCTAAAGAGTATGTTGCTAATAAAATTAACGAAAATGTTGTTATTCTTTGCTGTCCATCAATTATATCATAACTGGTTATATGTCCATCTATTTTAGAATCTTTATCATAAATAATAATATTTCCTGTATAGTAACCTTCATTTTTATTTACATTTTCATAATTTTTGAAAATGTCTTTAAGTAATACATTTACCTGTTCTTTATCCCATGAATATGGTCTTTGGTATACTGGAATATTATAAACACATTTGAATAATGTTTCCAAATTCCATAAATGTGGATCCAATAATTCTTTTGCCATATTTTTTTATCTCCTTTAAATTATATTTTCTTTCGCTATTATATCATATCTATTTCTTTTTATAAAGTAAATTAATCTAAAAAATTGCAAGTAAAGAAAATAGATTGTAACTTAGTAAAAGCTACAATCTATTTTTTTCACATACACTTAATTTTTGTACATTAGATAAAAATTTTGATATAACATATCTTCTATTTCCTTCTTTGAGCAATAAGGGCCTCCTTTTTCATCAAGTAACCTGTTCAAGCTAAACTTACATAATATATCACCAAATTTAGTATTACTACCATTTATGGAATCTATTATTACATCATTAGTATTAATATCAATAATATTGAAATATTTCGCTATAGATTCATCTAAGGGTGAAAGTTTAAAAAATCCAATCCCATCTAGCATAAAAATCTTGCCAGTTTTAATATCTGATATTGTCCATTTATATTGGTGTAAATATTGTTTAATACTTCTTAAATTCCTAAATACTGTTAAATCACCTGAATCTTCTAATTGAGATCTAGAAGATTCTCCAAGTTCAACTTGATTACATATTTCGCCTTTCATTTCTTCCATGATTTCAATTAATGTCCGATTTGTCATATTCTTCCTCCTTTATACAAATAAAAAATGTTAACCATCTTATTCTAAAATATTGATGGTGGTTTCAACTACTTACTTTTTAGTAATTATATTTTTTATTTTAATACAGATTTACATAAAAGTCAAGCATTAAAAATCTTTTATTTTGAATTATATATTGACAAACTCTGTTATTTCTTTTGATAATAAATTCCAATTCTCATCAAAATCAAAATACGCTCTTATCTTTTTTCCCTCTAATATAAGAGGTAGCCAGTATTTATCATCTGGAAACATTTTGTCAAAAGGAATTTCATTAATACTAAACCATTTTGGAGCCATTTCTTCAGTTTCAAAAGGTTCTCCTTCCCATTCATATACCATATATAAATGAAATACTAAATTTTGCTTTTTCCCTTTATAAACTTCATCGAATTCTATTACTCCAACTTTTTCGTATTTTATTGGTGTTACAGATATTTCTTCTTGTGTTTCTCTTATCATTGCTTGTTCTGGTGTTTCGTTATTTTCTATTTTTCCACCAACTCCATTATATTTTCCTTCTCCAAATCCTCTTTTTTTTATTGCTAGCAATATTTCGTCATTCCTTTTTAATAAACAAAGCGTTGTTTCTAATCTATCCATTTTTAACCTCTATTCTTGAATTAAAATTGCAACTTTATCATCAGAATATACTTTTGTGTAATTATTACGTTCAATTTCATTTGCTAATTCTTCATTATGAAATACTACTGCATATTTAGCATTAATATTATTAATATCATTATTTATCATATAATTTAGACCAATTCCAGCGGGAAAAGCTCCACTTAACAGATTTTCAGGACTTCCATACATAGCAATTGAATTTTCCCAGGATTCGTTTTTAGAATCAACTTGAATATATCTATCGAAAATATTTTTATAATCATTTAACATTTCAATTTTTTCCTCTGACATTCTATTTGGTATTGTACTAGAAGTCCAAAACATTGCCATTGGTAAAATTCCAAGACAAGCAAAGGAAACAACCTTTTTAAAATCAATCGTATTTTGATTGCTTACTGCTTGTATATAAATCACAAAGATTAAAGCCACATTTATTCCTCTTACAAGAGTCCATCTTTCTACAGAATATAAAATGAAAAAACCTAGCAAAAATATAGTAAGCATATAAAGAGAAATTATTGAATTTTCTGCATTTTGAATTTGTTTCTTTTTCAAAGATTTATAAATACTGCTTATTAGCAATGCCATTGTTAAATAATAAAACAATACATAAAAAGTTATACTTCCATAATCTATATTAGACATATTTAACATTGACCAAATGTCAACACTTTTTGCACTATTCAAAAACACATCAAAAACATTTCTAATCCCTGGTATAATTCCTATTTTAAAAGCCTCAATTATATTATCATAGCCATTTGTTATGTATGGTGCCGAAAATAACGCATTCACATAAAATATTCCTAAAGTTACTATTCCACATAAAAGTAGTCCTCCTAAAATATATAAAATTTTATGTTTTGATAATATCTCTACGTTTCTTTTATATATACAATATAACCAGATTGGGATTACAGCTGAAAACATTACATAAGTACTCATAAAAAGTAATATAACAATTGGAGTAATTACATATAACATAATAGGATACATTTTTGTTTTGGATGAGCTATTTAAGCAATATATCATCATCCCAGCAAGTATAATAGAAAATGAATATCTTAAACTTTCTGCCATTAACAAAAGTACATAAATCCAAATTAAATAAAGAATTATAGAACCAATAATTAATTTAATTATATTTTTTCTTTTAGGATTAGTAAGTATTAAAAATAAAAAGTTTGCAAAGCATAACCAAAATATATTTCCTAATATAATAACATGATAACCACTAATACCTAAAATGTATTTTAAAATTGCTGGTATTATTGCCATAAAATAAATAATAAATGGTCCCCAAGGTCCAAAAGTTCCTAGTACAGCATGAGTTGCATTATAACCATAATATCCTAATGGACTGCCATATTCTACAACACTCATTACTTGTCCATACCAAGACATTTCATCACTATATACTGGAATAAGTTTTGATATTCTAAATCCTTTCCATAATTGCATGAAACTTATTACAAATATTGGCATAAAAATAAAAATTAATTTTAATATAAAATCAATACGCCAATCTTTATTTTTAAGTTTAATTTTTATATTGTTTAACATTGCTTTTTCTCTCCCACTTTAATTTTTTATTTCATATATTTAAAACTTACATTGTTCTATAATTATTTTTATCTACTCTATCATCTAATTTTCTATCAAAATCTTCATTTTTATAAAACCAATCTGTTTTCTTATCTTTTGGATTTGCTTTTCTATTTTTATCTAATAATAAATCTATTAGAACTATTAATGCAATTATAACTCCTAACATAGAAAACATCATTTCTGTACTTTGTGCTAGTGATAGTTGTTCATTATTAGTAATTAGATTTAATTTTTGTGTAATATCCCCTCCAAAGTAGATTGCATGTAAAGTAAGATATATTAGTGCTCCTGTTAACTTCCTTTTTGCAACTAATATTACACACAATAATGTTGCAAATAATATTATGATTTCAAATATTTCATTTGATGGTTTTATTCCCATAAAGTCTTTTCCAAGTTCTGATGATAATGTTATTATTATTCTTATAATCCAAAATACAATCATAAACATTACAACTAAATATGTTGAAAATTTTTTCATTTTTTATTCCTTCTTTCTTATGTAATTTTATTAAGAGGGATTTTGAAACCTGTTCCCTAAATCCCATTTTATAGTTGCTTCGCTCCTTACAGCTAACTTAAAACGGAGTAGATACTCCGATCTACTCCGTTATTTTTATTGTTTAAAATTAATCTACAAAATCAAAGTCATCTTTAAATTTTTCTTTGAATATTTCAAATACTTTATTTAATACTTGTTCATCTTCTACACTTACATAAGATTCTTCTTCTGAATCTTCGTCATCATTGTCTTCTACTTTTAATATTACTACTTCTCCTTCATCTTCTTCTCCTTCTTCTGTTACTGGTAATAATATTACATATTCTTCATCATCTAGTTCTACTAAATCTAAGAATTCAAATTGTACCTCATTTCCTTCTTCATCATTTAAAATTACTATATTATCTAAGTCTTCTCCTTCGTAATTTTTGTCCATAATTTTTCTCCTTTCAAATTTTATATTTAATTTATTAAATATTGTAACTATAATAACTTATTTTTTATTTTTTTGCAACAAATTTTAAGATTTATTTTTGTTAATATAAGTTTCAAGAATATATACTGCAGATATAGTATCTACAATTTCTCGTTTTTTATTCTTATTTACGTCTAATAAATTCATTGTTTTGTGTGCTGCAACTGTTGTTAGTCTTTCGTCTATTGTTTCGATTTTAATTTTATTGTATTTGCATTTTAGTTTATGAATAAATTGTTCTGTTTTTTCTGCTCTAACTGTTTTTTCTCCTTTGAGATTAAATGGCATTCCTACAACTAGTGTGTCTATTTCATATTTTTCTAAGATTTCATCTAATCTTTTAAGTATGGTTTTATCTGAGTTGTTTCTTTGAATAGTTTCTAGTCCTTGTGCTGTAATGTTTAGAGGGTCTGTTATTGCTATTCCAACTCTTGCATCTCCATAATCAATTCCTAGTTTTCTCATATTTATTCATCAATTCCTAATCCTATATAATTTTTTACCATTTTTTCAAGTAGTTCGTCTCTTTCTATGGTTCTTATTTTGTTTCTTGCATCATTGTAACTTGTTATATAAGTAGGGTCTCCTGATAAAATATATCCAACAATTTGGTTTATTGGATTATATCCCTTTTCAGTTAATGCATCATATACTTCCTTTAAAATTTCTTTTGCCTTTGTGTTTTCTTCCTTTTCTAATTGGAAGTTCATTGTTTTATCAAATTCCACTTATTTTTTCTCCTTTTTTATATATTTGTAATATCACTTTCTTTAATGTCACTATTATCTAAATATTCTTCTTGTTTCTTTAATATTTCTTCTAAACCTGTTCCTTTATAATATGTTGATATTGTGAAGTTAAGTCTTGGATATGCTGATTTTTTACTGTTTGAGTCTGAAACAATTTTTGTGTTTTCAATCTTGCTTTTTAAATCATTTATATAATCTGCTACACCATTGATTTCAACTCCTGAAAATACAATAACAAATTTAGGACCCATATATCTAACAAATACATATTGGTCAGATATATTATCTTTAATATAATCGCTTATTTCTTCAATAACTTGGTTTCCTAAATCTCTAGAACATTTTTGGTTTATTTCTTCTAGATTAGTAATTTTAAACATACATACTGTTGATGTAGTGTACTGGTCAATAATTCTTTTTCCTTCTCCATATAAATATTCTTCTGAATATAATCCTGAATATAAGTCTTCTCTAACAAGAGATTCTAATGTTTTTTGATGTGTAACTGTTTTTAATACTGAAACTATATTGTCTTTTATAACTTCTAGTACTGTTGTATCAACATTGTCAAAATCATGTGGTGTACCACTTTCTATAATCCAATATCCTATATAAACATTGTCTATATATAATGGAAAGAATATTGCTGCTTTTGCTCTACCAAATTCCATTTGTTGATATGGTAATCTTTCTTTGTCATTATTTACAGTAACATATTTAGGGGTTGCTTGTGCTATACTGTCTTTAAACATATCTACATCTTGTAATGTTTTTAATGAGTCCCAGTGTTTAGAATCTACATTAGATGCTTTTATTTCATATTCTGCTCCATTAAAAACTACAATTGTAGAATATTTAATTTCATATTTTTCAATTAATATGCTATTGATTTTCTTAATTTTTTCATCAACAGGTAGTGCTTCTCCTATTGTACTCATAAAATCTTGTACAACAGATAAATTGTTTATTTTTTGGTTAATATTTTTATATGTTTGTATTTTTTTGTGAATGTTAAGGTTGTATATAATCAAACATAAGACTACTACTATTAATATAATTACTACTACTATTAACACAAATTATCCCCCCATATTCTTTTAGTCTAATACCTTCTTTTCATTTGATCTAAAGCAGAATTCATACTTGATGTAAATCCATTGTTTTCTACTCTAGGTGGTACATACCCTGCTTTTCTTGACACCATCGGATAAACCATTCTAGATAATTCTTTTAAAATTTGTATCATATTTTTTGGATACCCTTTTACTGTCATTTCGCATTCTATAACATTTTCTAAATATTTTGCATACACGTCTTCATCAAATGGAACTGTTATATACCTTATAGTATTTCTATCAAATAGTTCAGTCATAAATGACATTGCTGGGTCATTATAATATGCCATTCCACCTATAATTGTTTTATCATTAATACCTCTTACTTTTAATGCTTTATTTAATACAATTCTTAGTTTATTTTCTTGTAATATGTTTTTTGATTTTAAATCTCTTAAAAATGCTGTTAGTGGTTGTATTGTTAGTATATCATAAGTTTGTACTAAATAAATCTCTTGTGTTTTTTCAAAGTATTGCATTGGTGTATCAAAGTCACAATCTATTAGAACTAAAGAGTGTTTTTGCAATAATGTTTTTAAAATCATACCTGCATTTTCAATTCCTTCTGTTTCTTCAGGTAATGAAGTATATACAGTTAAATTCCTGTTAGCTTGAATTCCTCTTGCTTGTCCTTGTGCTAAATCACTGATACTTTCCATTGCTACTTTTCTTAAGTTTTCTTCATTTTTTGTGTAAATATAATATGAATTTCTGTTTTTTGTAGTATCTAGTATTGCTGTATTTATTCCCATTTCCGATGTTACTTCTGCAAGATTATTTACTATAAATGATGTTCCATTTTTACTTGTTCCTACAAAACATGCTACTTTTGTATTAGATGTTAATAGATTTGATATATCTACGTCTGGATAAGTTTCTCTTGTAGATTTAAGGCTTGTCTGTTGATTATTGTAATTATAATTTTTATTTTCAGTTTTATTAAATCCTGGTACAACTTTTTCTTCTACTTCTTCTGGTTCTTCATCAAATCCTGGTAACATGCCTGCTTCTTCGTCTTCTTCTATTGTATTGCTAATATTCATTCCTGGTAGTATGAAATCATCTTCATCCTCATCTTCTTGTAGGTTGAATCCAGATAAAATTTCTTTTTCTTCATCATTTATTTTTGGTGGTACTATCTGTTTTATTGTTTCTTCTTCAATAACAGTTTTTCTTGGTCTTCCTCTTCCTCTTTTTGGTGTTTCTACAATATTATCTTCTGGAAGTGGATTTTTTCTTGGTCTTCCTCTTTTTTTCTTTGGTTTTTCTTCTTCAATTAAATCTTTTTCTAATGATTCTATTTGTTCAATTAGAGATTCTGTTGTTTCTTCATCATCATTATCTTCATAATCTTCGTCTTCATAAGTTTCAATTGGTTTTATTTCATTTTGAACTTTAGCCAGCTTTTTTGTACTATTCATATTAACAGAAGATGGTATAACAACAGGTCTTGTCATTGTTCTTTCATTATTATTTCCTAATAGTTTTTCGCTTGTTCCATCTTTTTTCTCTTTTTCTTTATTTTTTTGTGCTCTTAAGTTATCAGAAATTTTACTATTATAAGATATAATTTGTTGATATTTTGGTGATTGTTCTTCTAGTACTGCCCTTACATTTAAAGGTAAAAATTTACTGATAATTCTTAATTGAACATCATTATATTGAGATGCAATATTATCAAAACTGTCTACATATCTTTGTTCATCTTTTCCTAATCTTTTATAATGTGCTAATATATTTTGTATTTCTATTTCACTAACATCATTTTCACTTTCTGCTTGATATGATACGTCTTCTGAATCAATTTTATAGTATATTTTTGCTTCTTTTTTTACTCTTGGTTTGTTTAATAATTGACACACATTATCTACACTTCTATCATTTCCTAGTAAAGCATCATAAATTCCTATTCCAAATAGCTTAACTAACATTTCTTCAGATTTTTCTCTTCTATCTGAACATATTAATATTATTGGAATGTCATCGCCTTTTAAGTTAGTTGCTTCGTCACTAATACTGTCTAGTTTATCAAATATAAATTTATCTATTTGAGAATATTGTGTATTAGTAAATGCTTCTAGTTCTTCACTTATTACTATTCTGTCATAGTTTTTATCTTTTTGTAATTCTTTTAATATTGCATTAAAGTAATAAACGTTTTTATATGAAATAATTTCTTTGTAGTCTTTTTGATATCTTTTAACAATAGATTCTGATATTTCCTCATTACTTACAGCAAATAATACTTTCATTGGTTACCCCCTTCCAAATTTTACAAACATTGCAAATGCTAATGGTAAAACTTGGCATATAATTAATAGTGTAACAAAAGTTACAATTAAAGCCATTCCTTTTTCTAATGTGTCTAATTTTCTAATACCTATAATGTATCTATGTATTGCTCCAATTGCTATTCCTAAGAAACAAAATGGTATACTATATATTCTAACAATATTTAAAATATATGCAACTAATCCATAAGTGTTTGAACCATATTTTTCTTGATAATCACTTAATGATTTTGCTTGATTTTCTTTTATCTCTATTAATTGACTTTCTGTTCTGTTATCAATTGCTTTTTCAGTTGCCAGTACTTTGTTAGAAAAAGCAAAAATCCCTACTATTACAATAACAACAAATAGAATAAATATAGCTGTTGTTTTTTTCATTTTTTTGCCCCTTTCTTATTCTTTCTATACTTCCTTCTTTTCTTACATTTTTATACTTATATATCATACAATAAGTTTTTAAAAATAGCAAGGAATTTTGTAAAAAAATCATAATTTATTATATAAATATTGCATATATTTATATACAGCGTTTGCCCAATTTTTATCACTCGCATATTTTTTATTAATTGCTGATAAGTTTTTTCCGTTATAATATGTTCCTTCTGCCTTTTCTGCTCCATAAATATTAGTTCCACTTGGGTTTAAGTAGTATTTAACAAATACTCTGGCTATTAAATCAATACTTTCTGCATAATTACTGAATTGATAAGCTCCATTAAATGGATTTTCATCATTTGCACCATATCCAAATAAATTATTTTTTTGTCTTGCTATTTGAGATGTTCCCCAATTACTTTCATGTATGCCTACTGATGCAACAAAAATGCCATTAATATTATATTGCTTTTCTATATAATAAAAATATTTTGCATGATTTTCAAATATTTTATTAGTATCTTTTTTATCTGATAGAACTTTTTTAAATTGCTCTAATGTTAGTCCACTTGGTTTGTTTAAGTTCATATTAAAATTTAATGTTGATAATAATTGTTGTTTTGTTTTTCCATTTTCATTTTGTTCATATTTTTCATTTAGATTAATATAATTTGTACATTCTATTTTAACCCAGCCTGTCCTATTTTTATAAGAAACTTTATACCAATTTTGATTAATATCTAATACTTTAATTTGTTCGTTTTGCATTAATGTTGTCATTTTTTTGCTATCTTCATCTGGCTCTAACATAAGTCCTAATACATCTGATGTAACATATACTGTGTCTCCTTTTTTCACTTTATAATTACTTGTATAGTTTGCTTCACCAATTTCTACAACTTTGTTAAATGGTGCTTTTATTATATTTGTTCCTATAATTTCTTCTGATAATATATTTCCATTTGTATCTAAGACTGTTTTTGTTATAATTTCTTGTACCCCTTTTCTTCCCTCTTGTACAACATATGAAACTCCTTTTGGAATTTCTTTATTTGTTCTATATTCTGTTAAATATTCTAATGTTTCTTCTCTTTTTATTATTTGTTCTTTTTCAAATGTTTTACTATTTTCTTGTATCTCTCCATTGATGTCTATTTCATTTTCTTGTCTGATTTTTATTTCTTCTGATTTTGCTATAGTTTCTTTTGCTTGAGTTTTATTTATTGGAAAATACATATTGCAAAACAAAAATAGATAAAGTAGCCCAAAAAAAGCAAAACACATATAAATTATTAATTTTAATGTAATTTTGATTTTCTTCTCTTTTGTTTTCATATTATCACCTATTTTTATTTTAATATTTATGTAGATTTTTGTCAATGAATTCTTATTTTATCTAATATATATAATTTTAATAAATATTTTTTTATGTAATAATTTTGTTTATTTTGTAAATACTAATAAAAATTTTAAAATTTGAGGTGCTATATGTTGGAGGAAAAAAAGTCTAGTATAAAAAATAATTATAATACTAAGACATCTTATTTAGATGTTGCAAATAATTTAACATTTTTTAATCATATAGAACATTCTGATTTATATAATAATTTATCTAATAAATATATAAAATCAGAATTAGAGTATTTTGAAATAGAACAAAATTTAAAAAATTTTTATCATAGCTTACATGAAATAAATTCTGATATAAAGCATCAGAAGGATTATGATATTTTATGTTTTCGAATTGCTTATATGTTAGGTAATAAAAGTTTTGTTTTAAATCCTGTAGTTTTTAAAAATATTCATAGTTTTTTATATAAAGATATTTTTGATTTTTCAGGAAATTTTAGAGAATATAATATAAGTCAAAAAGAAAGTTTATCAAACCATTATCCAATTAATTTTATAGATTATAAAGATATTGATAAATCTCTAATCTATGTTTTTGATAAGGAATTGTCTTATGATTATAGTACTTCAAGTCAAAATGATATGATAAGAAATTTTGCTAATTTTTTTTCTAGTATATGGGAAATACATCCTTTTGTAGAGGGCAATACATGTACTATTAGCATTTTTATGATAAAGTATTTGGTTCATCTTGGTTTTAATTTGAACCTTTCTGCTTTCTCTGATAATAGTTCTGTTTTTAAAAATGGTTTAATTAGAAGTGTTTATAACAATTTTCCAATGGATATTTATGCTAATTTTGATTTATTGATTTCTTTTTTAGAGAGTTTATTAAATTTGCATAGCAATGATTCTAATTCAAATAAGATTGAAGTAAATTCTACTATTCCTAAACTTAGTGTAAAAGTTTCTAAATAGTTGAAAATAATTTGAATATATTATATAAAAATAAAAAATATAACAAATGAGAATAAAGTGGAGAATAAAATAGAGAAGCAAAAAAGAAATAGTATTATAGGATTAATGGGGTCATTATTAATAAATAACATATTATATATGTTTATCAACACATTTATGGTAGCTTATTTTTATACTTTAACTAATTATGATTATAAAATTATATCTGTTTTTATATTATGTCTTTTTTATTTATTTCAGTTACTACATTGGCTTTAGGAAGAACTATAAAAAATAGATTTCAGGTTCTAATTTTTAGAACGGGAATTATTCTTTATTTAATATATGTATTAATAATTGCATTATTAAAAGATAATATCATTTATCATTATATTTGGCTTGGAATGTTTTATGGCATTGTACAGGGAGTTTTATGGTCTGCGGGACATTTTTTAGTCAATATATATGCAAATGATGTTTCTAATAAGTTTGTTTCATATAAATCAATATTTTCAAAAACTTTGAAAATTATTTTTCCGTTTATTTTTGGAACATCAATAGAATTAACATCATTTTCTACTGTTGCAATTATGGTACTATTCTTATCTATAATTCAATTTTCTTTATTAATAAAAGAAAAAGATATAGGTAATGTGAAATTGTATAGTTTAAAAGATTTTTCTAATTACTTAAAACGAACAAAAAATAAAAGTATAAAGTATTTTTATAAAATTATGTTTTATGATGGAATTGTACATTATCTTTTAGATACATTAATAACTATTATGATTGTAATGACTTTTAAAACCAATATAAGTTTGAGTGTTTTGACTACTGTATTTTCTATTTGTTCAATTTTATCTGTTTATGTTTTTCAAAGAAAATTGAAAAATAATAATGCAGTAATATTTTTAAGTACTGTTATGACATCAATAGGTGTAATTATTTTGTTGTTTAATATAAATTTATTATATATAACTTAATAGATAATATATTTTTAGTTTTATTGCTTAATAATGCTGAAGAAAAAAGATATAGTATTATTAATAGTGATAATACTATTATTGAAGATTATTTGGAAGAACATCAAGTATTTTCTGAAATTTTCTTAAATATTTCTAGAATTCTTGGATATTTTATTCTTTTTGTTATAAGTTTATTTAATAATATTTTGTATTTTAAGTTATTATTAGTTGTTGTTTCTATTTCAATTATATTTTATTCTATTTTGATGATTAAAATTAATAATATAACAAGGCATAATATATGATTTATGCCTTGTTTTTTGTATTATTTGTATCCACAGTTATCATCATTTATTTTAATGTCATTCATATAGAATTTCTTTTCTGCTAGTTTGTCTTGTACTCCTCTTAATGCTTCTCCAAATCTTTGGAAGTGTACTACTTCTCTTTCTCTTAAATAACGTAATGGGTCTAATACTTCTGGATTATCTCTACATAGATTTATTAGTTTTTCATAAGTAGCTCTTGCTTTTTGTTCTGCTGCTAAGTCTTCTTGTAGGTTTGCTATTGGGTCTCCTTTACATGCTATATATGCTGCTGTAAATGGCACTCCTGCTGCTGATGATGGGTATACATCCACCCCATGGTCTGTATAATAAGCACTTAATCCTGCTTTTTCTATCTCTTCAATAGATGCTCCTTCTGTTAATTGGTGTACAATAGTTCCAACCATTTCTAAGTGTGCTAATTCTTCTGTGCCACGATGATGTCACTTAAAAAAATTTAGTGCTATTGGCTGTAAAATTCAAATTAGTTCACTTGGTGAACTAAAGTACACCCTGTGAACTTTTGCATATTTTTATTCCTTATTTTCATTCAAATATCTTTGATACATTTCATCCATACTAGAAATATATTGCATATCTTGTTTTATTTTAAATTTTTCGTATTCGTTTTCAGCTTTTTCTACCGCTTCTTTATGTGATATAGAACCTGCATTTTCTAATATCTTTTTTCTTCTAAATT
>CAOJQV010000034.1 GCA_948441945.1 uncultured Clostridium sp.
ATTACCAAAAACAGGAGTATCAGGAGTATTAGTAACAGTCATTGGAATAATAGCTATTTCAGGTATATATAGCTATATAAGATATAAGAAATTATATTAGACTAAAGAGAACTTAAACTAGTTCTCTTTTGATTATTGGAGGTAGAGTATGAAAAAGAAATGTATTTTAATACTAATGATAATATTTTTATTTATCAGTTGCATTTCAGTAAAAGCAACTGAAGTAGACACATACAAAATTAGTTTAGATTCATCAAATGAAATTTTAAAACAAGAAGAGACAATTAATATTACACTAAAAGTAAGTGATATCAACATTCAAAGTGGAGAAAAAGGAATAGGAGCTTATGAAGGAAAGCTAGTATATGATGATAAAGTTTTTGAATTAGTAAAAATTCAAGGAAATGAAAATTGGGAAACACCAATAGAAAATGAAAATAATTTTATATCAGTAAAATCAGATGGAATGTGTACAGATGAAGAACAAGATTTAGCAACAATAATTTTAAAAGTAAAAGAAAATGCAAAAGGTGGAAATACAACAATAGAAGTAACTGATTTTGAGATTTCTAATGCAGAAACTAATATACCAACTGATAATACAAAACTAACAGTAAAAATAGAAGGTAATGTAAATACTGTTTTAATAGTTGCTATAATTACAATACTAATAGTTGCAGTAATTGTAGGAGCATATTTAATAACTAAAAAAAGAAAATAAATTAAAAAGGAAACTTTATTAGATTAATTTTAGTCTAAAGGTTTCCTTTTAAATGCCAACGCTTTCTTTTTAAAAATCTTAAAAATTTCGAAATATCACCTACAGTAAATCCAGATTTATCTAAAAGAAGAGAATGAGTTTTATCAATATATAAATAAAAATAATCAGCAGTTTCAAAAACTCTATGTAAATTAGAATATTTTAATTTTTCACCAATTCCATCACAAGTAATTGTAAAATACTTTTCATAAAATTTAAAAGTAAAAGTTTTTTCTTTTTCAAATTTATCCGACTCTAGTTCTTTTGTAATAATCTTTTTTGGATGATAAAATTGATGGTAAATAAAGGTGCATAAAAATGGCAATAAAAGGATTAGGGCAATGTAATTTTTGTAATTCAAATTCATCAATATGCAAAAAGATAACATTAAAATTATTACTATTGTTATGAATTGATATCTAAGACCATACTTTGACTGATGGAAGTGCAGATATTGTTGATAACAATCTTTAGTATATTTTGTTTTATTTTTAAATAACACTTTCATATTTCTTATCCTTTCAGTTTTTTGTATTATATCATAAAAAATTCAAAAAACAAATGGAAGGTATTGACAATATACCACATAATAATGTATAATGTGAAACGTATATAGGGTAAGAGGATAATAAATGCGCTAGTAAAAGACTAATCCCACATACATTTTCGTATGACCGGAAGGAGGGAAATAGAAATGTCAGAAATTAAAGTTAATAATGGAAATATAGAAGACGCCTTAAAAAGGTTTAAAAGACAATGTGCTCGCAATGGAGTTCTACAAGAAGTTCGTAAAAGAGAACACTATGAAAAACCAAGTGTAAAAAGAAAGAAAAAATCAGAGGCAGCAAGAAAAAGAAAATTTTAATAATAAATAAATATGGAAGTTTATGAGATTTTATTTCTAAACTTCTATTTTTTGTATGATAACAATATTTTAGGATAAAATAAATATAAAATAGAAAGGATGAGTGTTTGTGGAATATAATCAATTAGAAATAAAAAAAGGAATTAAACTTCACACTATAACTACGAATAAATTTAAAACAAATTTAATTGCCGTTATGCTAACTACAAGTTTAAGTAAAGAAAACGTAACAAAAAATGCTTTACTACCAGTAGTACTTAGAAGAGGAACTAAAAATTTAAAAACTCAAGAAGAAATCAACAAAAAGTTAGAAGAAATGTATGGAGCAAGCTTAGACTGTGGATTAGATAAAACAGGAGATAATCAAGTTATAAAATTTTATATTGAATCAGTTAATGATTCATTTTTACCACAGAATGATGAAAATATGTTGAAAACTTCTTTAGAAATGATATTAGAAATGATATTTAATCCTTATATAGAAGAAGGGGCATTTAAAAAGCAATATGTAAATCAAGAAAAAGAAAACTTAAAGCAAATTATTGATGGAAAAATAGACAATAAAGCTAGATACGCAATAGATAGATGCATTGAAGAAATGTATAAAGGTCAACCTTATGGATTATATAAATATGGATATGTAGAAGACTTAGAAAAAATAGATGAACAAAGTTTATACAAATATTATAAAGAATTTATTAGTAACTGTAAAATAGATATTTTTATTTCTGGAATCTTTGATACAGATATAAAAACAATTATCGAAGAAAATCAGAATATTAAACAACTACAAGAAAGAGAACCAAAATATATTATGCCAGAAATAAAAGGCAAAAAGTCAGAAAAAGAAAATGTTATACAAGATTCGTTAGAAGTAAATCAAGGCAAACTAATTTTAGGGCTAGATTTAGACTTAAATGAAGATAATTTAAGATATGACGCAATGATTTATAATAGTTTATTAGGTGGAAGTGCAAACTCAAAGTTATTCCAAAATGTTCGTGAAAAAGCGAGTTTAGCTTATACTGCGAGTTCAAGTTATTTTAGATTTAAAAACAATATATTTATTAATTGTGGAATAGAAATTGATAATTATGAAAAAGCACTAAATATAATAAAAGAGCAAATTGAAGATATGAAAAAGGGTAACTTTACAGAAGAAGATATAGAAAACGCCAAAAAAGGTATAATAGATGCAATTAAAACAATTGATGATGAACAAGACACAGAAATTACTTACTTTTTTGGACAAGAATTATCTAACACAAAGTTAGATATTCAAAACTATGAAAAAAAGGTTAGAGATGTAAATAAACAAAATGTAATAGATATTGCAAACAAAGTAAGTATTAACACAATATATTTTTTAAGAAACTAAATAGAAAATAGAGGAATCAAAAATTCCTCCTGAAAGGAATGAAAAATGCAAATAATAGAAAATTTAAAAGTTAAAGAGAAATTATATATTGAAAAACTAGAAAATGGTTTAACTGTTATGATTATCCCTAAAAAAGGAATTCAAAAGAAATATATTATTTGGGGTACAAATTATGGTTCAAATGATAGTACTTTTATAGTTCCAGGAGAAAGTCAAGTAACAGAAGTTCCAAAAGGTGTTGCACATTTTCTAGAACATAAATTATTTGAACAAGAAAATGGAACTAACAGTTTAGATGCTTTAACATCATTGGGAGTAAATGCAAATGCATATACAACAAACAATCATACAGCATACCTATATGAATGCACAGAACACTTTTATGAAGCGTTAGATGAATTTATGGACTATGTACAACATCCATATTTTACTGATGAAAATGTAGAAAAAGAAAAAGGTATTATAGGACAAGAGATAATGATGTATGATGATTATCCAGAATGGAAGGTATATCTAAATGCATTAGAATGTATGTATCACAATAATCCTGTTAAATTAGATATTACAGGAACTATTGATACAATTAGTAAAATAGATAAAGATATTTTATATAAATGCTATAATACATTTTATAATCCATCTAACATGGTTATGGTAGTCTCTGGAGATTTTGAACCAGAGAAAATATTAGAAGAAATTAAAAAAAGATTAATTGAAAACAAATCTAATGGAGATATTAAAAGAATTTATGAGGAAGAGCCAAAAGATGTTGTTAAAAATAAAGTAGAACAAAAAATGGAAGTTAGCAAACCTTTATACACTATAGGAATAAAAGATGTAGTACCATCAGAAAAAATAAAAGTAAAAAAACATATTGCTCTTGAAATTTTATTAAACATCTTAATTGGAGCTAGCTCAGACCTATATAAGCAATTGTATGAAATGGCAAATATCTACTCAGTTCCAAGCATTGAATATGAGTTTGATAAAAAATATGCACACATTTTGATGACAGGACAATCAAATAATCCAGAAGAATTATTTGAAATGCTTAAACAAAAAGTAAAAGATACAATACAAAGTGGGATAAACAAAGAAGACTTTGAAAGAACTAAGAAAATGATATATGGTCAATATGTAAAAGAATTTAATGATGTTGTCAACATATCAAGAATGTTTTTATCAGATTACTTTAAAGGCATTAATAGTTTTGATTATATAGAAGAAATTAATATTATTAACGTAGAATTTGTAGAACAAATTCTAAAAGATGTCTTTGATGAGAAAAAAATGGTATTATCTGTTGTAAGAAGTTAGAAAAAAATATTGTAAGAAAAACAGCATAAAAATAAAAAAATAAAATATGCTGTTTTTTTTTATTTTTTTATGTCGAAAAAAACAAAAAACCGTCATACGAAAGTATCATAAAAGCGTTGAAAATACTTGACTTTACGGTTTTGGTGTGGTATTTTATAACTATACAAAAGAAAAAATAAAAAAAAGGAGTGATTGGTATGTTAAATGAAGAAATTTGTAAATTAAGAGATAAACTAAATAGAAGTATAGAAATTGGCGAAGATTATAGTATAACTTATCAACTAAGTATAGAACTAGACGAACTAATAGCTCAATATTATAAAAATGCCACTGCACAAGGTATAAAATGTCCATAATTAATTATACTTAAACTAATATCTAAAAAAGGACAGTTAACAATTAAAAGTAAGAGGGATTTAGAGACCAGGTCTTTAAATCCCCTTTTTGTCCCAAAGGTAAACGTCCCTTTTGGGACATTTTTATACTTGAAAAGTAAAAAAAAATAGTATATAATAATACATCAAGTAAGGAGAGAAAAATGCTAGTAAATGAAAATATATTAGAAGAACTATGTGAAAGTGCTGGAGAATTAAGAACTCAAAAAGCAAGAGAGTACCAAAAAAAAGCAAAAGTTAAACTTACAAAAGTAGACTATGAAGATGAAAACAATTTTGGAATTCATGCAAATGTGATTGGAAATGAAATTTATAAAACACATATAGAAGTAAGAAATGGAGAAATAGAGTTAATTAGATGTGATTGCCCAGATTATTATAATACTTATGGAGTTTGTAAACACACTTTAGCAACAGTCTTAGTATTTCATGATGTTGGCTTTGATTATATAGAAGATGCACCTAAACAGGAATTGAAAATGAGTCAATCTGATAAAAAATATAACAGTTTTTATCAAATAGTAAAAAAGCTTTATAATGAAGAACTAGAAAATATTGATTCTGACATAGAAGTTGAACTAAAAAATAAAGGAAGCATAAAAATAGAACCTCAAATTATATATGACAGATTTTCAAGAGAAATGAAAATAGAGTTTAAAATTGGAAATAAAAGAATGTATAAAATAAAGAACTTAGCAGAATTTTATACTAGAATGATTAATCAAGAATTTTATAGATATGGTGATAAACTACAATTTGTACATAGAGTAGAAATGTTTGATGAAAAAAGTAGAAAATTATTAGAATTCTTATTAAAATATTCTGAAATGATAGTAATTACAAATTCTAATGCAAATTCAAATTATAGATATTATGGAAAAGCTATTAATGAGGGAAATATTATTATTGGAAATACAGCAATAGATGAACTATTTGAAGCATTAGAAGGAGAAACAGTTCAATTTAGTCGTGAACATGAAAAGGAAATGATTGAATTTCTAGATGAAAATCCAAATTTAGACTTTACATTAAAAAAAGTGGAACAAGAAGAATATGCTATTGAAGCAAATTTTGATATATACAAAACAGTAGTATTAAAGGGAAAAAAATACAAATATGTTTTAACAGAAGATAAATTATATAGATGTAGTAAGGAATTTGAAGACACAAATTTAACATTAGTGCAATTATTTAAAGAAAATTATTATACACAAATTAAACTTGGGAAAAATGAATTAGGAGAACTATTTTCAGTTATTTTTCCAAAAGTAAAAAATTCAATTAATATACAAGAACAAATAAAAGAAGAAATAGAAAAATATCAACCAGAAAAATTAGGGGTCAAAGTATTTTTAGACTATGATGAAAATAACTATATTATAGCAGATGTTAGATTATGCTATGGAGAGCATGAATTTAATCCATTAAATGAAAAAGAAGAAAAGAATTTTGCCTATTCTAGAAATATGATAGAAGAAACAAAAGCAATGAATGTACTTAAAAAAACAGGATTTATGTACGAAGTAAATAATTTAAGATTCATTTTGCCTGATGATGAAAAAATATATGAATTCTTAACAAATGACATTAATTATTATATGAAAAAATATGAAGTATTAGTTACTGAGAATTTTAAAAATAAAGAGATTACAAAACCTAAAGTAAGTTCATTAGGAGTAAAAGTAGAAAATGACCTATTATCTATTGATATATCAAATTTAAACATTAGCCTTGAAGAATTTGAAGAAGTACTAAATAAATATAAATTAAAAAAGAAATTTCATAGATTAAAGGATGGAAGCTTCTTAGAACTTGAAGGAAGTAAAGAAATTTCATTTTTAGAACAATTAGTTTCAGGTTCAGACATAAGCTATCAAGAATTGAAAAGTGGAAATGTTAGATTACCAGTAAATAGAACATTATATTTAAATCAGTTATTAAAAGAATTAAAAGGGATAGAGATTTTACAAAATAAAGAATTTAAAAATATTACAGAAGGATTAGAGAAAGATGTAATAAAAGAAGAAAGCCAAATCCCAGAAGAATTAGGTAATATTTTAAGACCATATCAAAAAACAGGATTCAGATGGCTCAAAACATTAGATACATACAAATTTGGCGGAATTTTGGCAGATGATATGGGGCTTGGAAAAACAATTCAAATTATAGCTTTACTATTAGACTATAAAAAACATAATAGTGACAGGAAAGCAAGCATTGTTGTATCACCTAGTTCGTTATCATTAAACTGGAAAAACGAAATAGAAAAATTTGCACCAGAATTAAAAATAAAGGTAATTAGAGGAACAACAGAAGAAAGAAAAAAACTAATTTCACATCTAAATGAATATGACTTAGTTATAACATCTTATGATTTATTAAAAAGAGACATTGATATTTATCAAGAAACAAAATATAATTTTAAATTTATAATTGCTGATGAGGCTCAATATTTGAAAAATAATAATACACAAAATGCAAAGTCAATTAAAAGGTTAACTGCTGAAACAAGATTTGCACTAACAGGAACACCAATTGAAAATTCTCTTGCTGAACTATGGTCAATTTTTGATTTTATTATGCCAGGATACTTATTTAGCTATAAAAGGTTTAAAAATGATTATGAAACAGCTATTGTTAAAGATGATAATTTAGAAATGATGGATAAACTAAAAAGGCTAATAGAACCATTTATTTTAAGAAGGACAAAAAAGGAAGTTTTAACAGAATTGCCAGAAAAGACAATAACAATTCTTAATAATGAGATGGATGAGGAACAAAAAAATATATATATGTCATACCTAATACAGACAAAACAAGAGTTACAAGAAATGTTTATAGAAAATATATATGAAAAAAGCCAAATTAAAATTTTAGCTGCATTAACAAGATTAAGACAAATCTGTTGCCATCCAGGATTATTTATGGAAAATTATGAAGCAAGTAGCGGAAAATTAGAACAATGTGTAGAAATTATAGAAGATGGAATTACAGCAGGGCATAAGATATTGTTATTTTCATCTTATACATCAATGTTTCCAATTATAGAAGAAGAACTTAAAAAACGTAATATATCATATTTCAAATTAACAGGAAGCACAAAAGTTGATGAAAGAATTGAACTTGTAGAAGAATTTAACCAAAATGAAGATATAAAAGTATTTTTAATATCTTTAAAAGCTGGAGGAACTGGTCTAAACTTAATAGGAGCAGATATGGTAATACATTATGACCCTTGGTGGAACATATCAGCCGAAAATCAAGCGACAGATAGAGCTTACCGTATAGGACAAAAAAATAATGTACAAGTTTATAAATTGATTACAAAAGATTCAATAGAAGAAAAAATTTATGAGTTACAACAAAAAAAAGCAGAGTTGACAGATAATATATTAAATACAGAAACAACGTTCATTAATAAACTTTCAAAAGAAGATATTATGAATTTGTTTAATTGATAGGAAGTTTATAAATCTTCATATAATATAAAAAAGAGCCTCATACAATGATATGAGGCTCTTTACAGACTCTTAGAAAAAACATGGTCCGTTGTACAGACCAGAGCCATTTGATACTGGAACATCGTAGGTTTCTCCATATTTGGAAAGAACGGTGTAGAATAACTCTGCCTTGATATATCGGAAACCGATAATAATGACGTTGTCAAACGGTGCAAATGGAGCTATGTCCCTCATTTCGAGACTGGCTTTGCCAATAAGGCTTTGCATTGTTTCAGGAACCTTCAAATCAGAAATGTATGAAGGTAGGGAAATATCAATTTCCCTTTTTGTGATGCATTCGGCAGGTAAATCTATGGTAAGACCATTATACAAGACGCCTGTCCATGTATAGTCGTCATCTACACATCTGTATCCCTTTATAGGGAGTGCACCCAGATATTGCCGATTATTGTTCCAAGCACAAACCGAAAAATTTTTGCTATTGTTAATAAAGTTCCATAAATCTTCTCTTATCATAGGATTGTCCTTTCTGCTCTATTGAGCCTGTGTAATAATATGTGTATACATAAATTATAACACTGTTTTACGAAAAAGGCAAATTTTGGAAATTGATACTAATTCTAATTTGCTTTTTAAAGTAAAATATGCTAATAATATTAAAACAAATAATTATAAAAAGAGGAAAGTATGAAAGATTATATAACAATTATAGGAGGAGGTCTGGCAGGATGTGAGGCAGCCTACCAAATTACAAAAGCAGGAATAAAAGTAAAATTATATGAAATGAAACCACAGAAATTTTCTGAAGCACATTCAAGTGAAAGCCTTGCAGAAATAGTATGTAGTAACTCCTTTAAGTCCAATTTATTAACAAACGCTTGTGGATTATTAAAAGAAGAGTTAAGAATGCTAGACTCTTTACTTATAAAAATAGCTGATATGACTAAAGTTCCAGCTGGACAAGCTTTAGCTGTTGATAGAGAAAAATTTTCTGAAATGGTAACTAAAGAAATAGAAAAGAATCCTTTAATAGAAGTTATCCACAAAGAAGTAGATAATGTGGATTATGATGAAGAAATTAATAGCAAAGATGGAATAGTAATTATAGCAACAGGACCATTAACTTCAGAAAATCTAGCCAAAAATATTATAAAAATAACAGGAGAAGATAAGTTATATTTTTATGATGCTGCTGCACCAATAATTAGCAAAGATAGTATAAATTTTGATATTGCCTTTTATGGAAATAGATATGACCAAGAAAAGAAAAAAGACGAAACTATAGAAGAGTGGAAAAAAAGGCAACAAGTTCAAGAGAAAAGTTATATTAATCTTCCAATGAATAAAGAAGAATATGAGAACTTTTGGCATGCGTTGATAGAAGCAGAAGTTGTTACATTACATAATTTTGAAAAAAGAGAAATATTCGAAGGATGTATGCCAATTGAAGTAATGGCTAAAAGAGGAATAGATACTTTAAGGTTTGGACCATTAAAACCAGTTGGATTTGATGATTTAAGAACATCAAAAAGACCTTATGCAATTGTTCAATTAAGACAAGATAATTCAGAAGGTACAATCTACAATATGGTGGGATTTCAAACTAATTTAAAGTTTGGAGAACAAAAAAGAATATTTAGCATGATACCAGGTTTAGAAAATGCAGAATTTGTTAAATATGGAGTAATGCATAGAAATACTTATATTAACTCTACAAAGTTATTAGATGAAACATATCAATTAAAACAAAATCCAAATATATTTTTTGCAGGCCAAATAACAGGAGTAGAAGGATATGTTGAGTCTATTTCTTCTGGTATGGTAGCAGGACTAAATGCCATAAACTGTTTTTTGGAACGGAGGAAAAAAACAGCTAAAAGATAAAATAGTTTTTCCAGAAAATACAGTTATAGGTGCACTAGCTAAATATATTTCTACTGAAAATGATAAATTCCAACCAATGAATGCTAATTTTGGGATTTTACCACCATTGGAAGGAAAAAAGATAAAAGATAAAAAAGAAAGATATGCTAAATTTGCAGAAAGAAGTATTAGAAATTTACACAATATAGATGATTATTTTATGTAAAATTGTTGCATGATTTTCCAATTTATGCTATAATTAAATAGATTTAGTGATTATGAAATGAAAAAGATTATATAAATAATTTGTAATAAGGGAGGAATAATTATGGAACAAGATGCAATATTAAAAAAGATAATAAAAGACGCAAAACAATTTAACACAGAAAAGCAAATATTGAAAAAAGATAACGAAAAGTTGATAGAACAACAAAATGAAATAAAAGCAATAATAGCGGAGGCTAATCAATTAAAAGGAAAAGATGAAACAGCTTTTAAAGAAAAATTAGAAGAAGCTAAAAAAATAGCAAAAGAACGTGAAGTACTTTATTATAAAGAAGAAAAAAATGAAAAAGAATTAAAAGAAAAAATTGAAAAAGAAAAGAAAAAAATTATTAGTGATTTAAAGAAAAAACAAGAAAAGATTTTCAATAATAGACACAAAAACATTGAAAACTTAAATGGTGGAGATATATATAAACTAAAGCAAGAAAAGGAAAAGTTACAAGAAGAAATTAAATTAGCAAAAACACCAAAAGACAAATTAGAAAAAATGTCTGATGAAGAAAAAAATAAAGTTAAAGAAGCAACGAAAAAATTAAAAGATAATAAAAATAGGGTAAAAGAAATAAATGATATAATGGATACATCCAAGATACTTGAGGGACAAAAGCCACTTGAAAAGTTTAGAGAATTAAATGTAATTATGAAAAATGTAGAAGAAAAATTTAATTTTGATAAAATAGATATGATGCTTTTTGACGCATTGGCTCAAAAGAAAGACAAAGAAAATGAAAAAGCAGGGTTAAAACCAGAATCAAAAACAAATACAGCTACTAAACCAAAACAAACCACACCACCTCAAAATAACCCAAATCCAGTAACACAAACGCCTCCACCACAATCTCCAAGTCAACAGCCAAGCCAAGCACAACAAGGTACACCACCACAACAACAGTCACAAATAGATATGTCATTTGTTAATATGGTTCAAAGGAAGTTTAAAGAAAATAACATAGGAAATATAACAATCTTAGAAAAAGAGGGAAAAGTAATTTACGATTTAGGAGACAAAAAAGGTGAAATATCATTAAAAGAAATAAACGAAGATAAAAGAGCAATGTTTAGAAGACTAGAAATAAGAAAAAGAGTTAAAGGATTTGGAACACTTAGAAAAGTAAATCCAGCAGTTATAAAAGCCTTAGACCAATTAGAAAACAGTGATGAAGCAATAGAACAATATTTAGGAAGTTTAAAAAATAATGATATATTTAATTTTAAACTAAATCATGATTTAACAGGTTTAAATCCAATACAGAAAATGAGAAAAAATAGGCAAGTTAAGCGTGAACAAATATGTGGAGCAAATGTGTTAGGAAGACTATTCCATAAAAATAATGAAAAATTAATAGGAACACCTGATATAAAAATTGTTAATGCTCAAGAAAAATCTACAACACAGCAAAAATTATCAGAAAAGGATTATATAAAAGCTGATAAAGAAACTTTAGATAAAGTAGATAAGGTAATAGAAGGAGCACGAAAAGCAATGGGTGCAGATGTTAAAGAAATAAAAACTGAAGAAAAATTAAGGGATAGCGAAGAAACAGAAGTAACACATTAATATATTAAATTAAAAAAACAGCAATTATTTTAAATAAAAAATATTGCTGTTTTTTTAATGTTTTGTTATAATTGTCATTAGATAATAAGGAGACTTTATTATCTGGAAGGAGAACAAAATGTATAGCCTAGGATTTATTGATGAGATAGAGAGCGTAAAAGAAAGAACATTACAAATTCAAGAATTATACATATTAGCAGGACAAAAGATGTCAAATATGCAAAAGAATATGAAAAAAATGATTGAAGAATTAGAAGCAATAGGAGATAGAAAAAGTAAAGAATTTAAAGACAAAATTCAAGAATGCAAAGACGCTGAAAAAGAATATGAAACAATATTAAACGAATATGAACAATGGGGCGAAAAGCTAGAGGTAGTAAAAGAATATGCAAAAATGAGATTAGAGGCAAATAAAGACATTTTAGAAAAATATAAAGATTCAGAAAATGACTCAGATATAGAAAAAAGTGAAAAATTAAAATATGTTCAACTATTGGGAGATATGACAGCAAAACAAAGAATAGCACAATGCAATAAAGCACTAATATGGCTAGAAGAAGATTATAAAAATGAAAAATTTTCAGAGATGTACACAAAGTTTGAAAAGATGCTAGGAATAAAAAGACAAATACCACAAGTTATATTTAATGCTAAAAAACATATTTATTCTTATACAGATGAATTAGGAAACGAAGTTACATATGACTTCTTTGACAAAGATGAAGATGGTACATTAAAAAGCAAACTAACAGATGAAAATATTCAAACAACTATAGATTTTGCAAAAGCAAGAGGATTAACAAATAGACAAATCAAGAAAATAGACATTTATGTCGCAATGACTTTGATAAACAGTAATTCAAATATGTTTGACAATTATATTGACTCAATAAAAAGTGGAATTAAACCAAAATTTGGAATTTATTATGACTTAAGGACTTTTGATATACAGCAAGAAGAAATGTTGATTAAAAAGGAATTTAACATGATTAAAAGGAGTGCCATTGCACAAAAGAAAATTGGAATTGCTACTGTACTTATGAATAAATCAAAATTTAAAATGCTTGCAATTTTAACAGCATTAGGAATTGGTGCAACAAGTTATACTACTATAGGAGATGGAAATAACGAATAAAAAGCAAATAATATAATTTATTTGGAAAAAATATTGACTTATATGTATAAAGATGGTAAAATATAATCTGTTATTGTAAATTGCTTGAAATATGCAATTCCGTAACAGTTTATTTTATTTTAGTCTAAGATAATATTGCAAAAATATTACAGACAAAGTTTAAAAATAGGAGGTGAAATTTAAGTGCCAACAATTAATCAATTAGTAAGAAAGGGAAGACAAACAGGAGTAACAAAATCAACAGCACCAGCACTTCAACATGGTTGGAACTCTAAAAATAAAAGATTAACAAATAATAGAGCACCACAAAAAAGAGGGGTATGTACAGTTGTAAAAACAGTTACACCTAAAAAACCAAACTCAGCACTAAGAAAAGTTGCCAGAGTAAGACTTTCAAACGGTTATGAAGTTACATCTTATATACCAGGTATAGGACATAACTTACAAGAACACAGTGTTGTATTAATTAGAGGTGGTAGGGTAAAAGACCTTCCAGGTGTTAGATACCATATCATCAGAGGAACATTAGATACAGCAGGAGTTAAAGACAGAATGCAAGCTCGTTCAAAATATGGAGCAAAACGTCCTAAATAATATTTTGAAAGCATTTGTATTAAAAAAAATTAGTGCTTGTAATACTTACTAAATTTACTATGAACTTGTTAAAGGTACTTAAATTTAGAATATATTATAATGCACTATACGGATAGAGAAATCTATCAGAGTACCTAAGATATTTTATAAATATCTAATAAAATTTTAAGGAGGGAAGAATAGTGCCAAGAAGAGGATATATAGCAAAGAGAGATGTTTTACCAGATCCAATTTATAATAGCAAAGTTGTTACAAAATTAGTTAACAATATAATGCTAGATGGTAAAAAATCAGTTGCCCAAAAAATAGTATATGATGCATTTGACATCGTAAAAGAAAAAGAAGGAAAAAATCCTTTAGAAGTTTTTGAAGCAGCTTTAGAAAATATAATGCCAGTTCTTGAAGTTAAAGCAAGAAGAGTTGGTGGAGCAACATATCAAGTTCCATTAGAAATCAGACCAGAAAGAAGACAAACTTTAGGATTAAGATGGTTAGTAACTTATGCTAGAAATAGACATGAAAAAACAATGGCTGAAAAATTAGCAGGTGAAATTATGGATGCAGTAGCTGGAAATGGTGGAGCATTTAAGAAGAAAGAAGATACACATAGAATGGCTGAAGCTAATAAGGCTTTTGCTCATTACAAATGGTAAAATTAAGTCAGCTGTTAGCGAAAAATGAGCGATACAGATGACTTATACAATCGAACGATAGTGAGATTGTAAACATAATGGTAATGGCAATCTGCATATTTTGATTATCCACCCCAGATTTCGACGTACCATCGTACGCCTTCAACCTGTGCTGAATAATTCAAAATGCACATCTTACCATTCTGAATTTCAAATTTGATATTCAAATAAAAATTAAAATCTATGAAAGATAAAATCCGAAGGGAGGAAAATATAAAATGGCAGAAAGAGCATACCCACTAGAAAGAACAAGAAATATAGGAATAATGGCTCATATTGATGCTGGTAAAACAACAACAACAGAGAGAATATTATTCTATACAGGAAAAACACATAAAATAGGAGAAGTTCACGAAGGTGCAGCAACAATGGACTGGATGGCACAAGAACAAGAAAGAGGTATTACAATTACATCTGCTTGTACAACATGTTTCTGGAATAACAATAGAATTAACATTATTGACACACCAGGACACGTTGACTTTACAGTAGAAGTTCAAAGATCTTTAAAAGTTCTTGATGGAGCTGTAACAGTTTTAGCAGCAAAAGGTGGAGTTCAACCACAAACAGAAACAGTTTGGAGACAAGCTGACAAATACAGTGTACCAAGAATGGTATATGTAAACAAAATGGATATTACAGGAGCAAACTTTATGCTTTGCGTTGATCAATTAAAAAACAGATTAAAAGCAAATGCAGTTCCAATCCAATTACCAATAGGTGCAGAAGACCAATTTAAAGGTATAGTAGACCTAATAAAAATGAAAGCATTCATTCATAAAGATGATTTAGGAAAAGAAGTTGAAGAAACAGAAATTCCTGAAGATATGAAAGCACAAGCAGACGAATATAGAAATATATTAATAGAAGCAGTTGCAGAGCAAGATGAAGAATTAATGATGAAATACTTAGAAGGAGAAGAACTTACAATAGAAGAAATCAAAAAAGGATTAAGAACTGGTACAATAGCAAATAAAATAGTTCCAGTTACATGTGGTTCTTCATACAAAAACAAAGGTGTTCAAGAATTATTAGATGCAGTAGTTGATTTTATGCCATCACCATTAGACATAGACCATATTAAAGGTGAAACATTAGATGGAGAAGAAACTGAAGCTAAAACTTCTGATTCAGAACCATTTGCAGCTTTAGCATTTAAAATTGCTACAGACCCATTTGTTGGAAAACTATGTTTCTTTAGAGTATATTCAGGAACATTAGAGTCAGGTTCAACAGTATTAAACTCAAGTAAAGATAAAAAAGAAAGAGTAGGAAGAATCCTACAAATGCACTCAAACCACAGAGAAGACATTGAAAAAGTATATGCTGGAGATATTGCTGCAGCAGTAGGTTTAAAAGATGTTACAACTGGAAATACTTTATGTGATCCAGACCATCCAATAATCCTAGAATCAATGGAATTCCCAGAACCAGTTATTGATATAGCTATTGAACCAAAAGACAAAGCGGCTCAAGAAAAAATGGGAATTGCTTTAGCAAAACTTGCTGAAGAAGACCCAACATTTAAAGCTTATACAAATCAAGAAACAGGTCAAACAATTATCGCTGGTATGGGTGAATTACACCTAGATATTATAGTTGATAGATTAAAAAGAGAATTTAAAGTTGAATGTAATGTAGGTAAACCACAAGTTGCTTACAAAGAAACAATTAGAAATAAAGTAAAAGTTCAAGGTAAATTTATTCGTCAATCTGGTGGTAAAGGACAATATGGTGATGTTTGGTTTGAAATGGAACCATTAGAGCCAGGAAAAGGAATTGAATTCGAAAGCAAAATAGTTGGAGGAGCAGTTCCAAAAGAATATATTAAACCAATTGAACAAGGTATGAGAGAAGCTGCTGAAAGTGGAGTTCTTGCTGGTTACCCAGTTATAGACTTTAAAGTATCATTAGTAGATGGTTCATACCACGAAGTTGACTCTTCAGAAATGGCATTTAAAATAGCTGCTTCTATGGCATTCAAAGAAGGATGTAAACAAGCTAAATCAGTTATCTTAGAGCCAATAATGAAAGTTGAAATAACAGTTCCAGAAGAATATATGGGAGATGTTATTGGAGATGTAAACTCAAGAAGAGGTAGAATGGAAGGTATGG
>CAOJQV010000035.1 GCA_948441945.1 uncultured Clostridium sp.
AAGCAACATTTGTAATTGAACAAGATATTGATTTATCTACTTTAGAAAGTACAACAACAATTATTGATGGTGTATTTATGGGAAGAATTGAAGGAAATAACCATACTTTAAGAGGGAACAAAGTACCAATTTTCCATACTGCTCGACATACTTATATTGAAAACTTAAAAATAGAAGGAAGTAACATCAATAAAAATGAAACAGATGTAGGAGCACTTACTAAAATAGCAGATAATATAGAACTTAAAAATGTAATAGGAAAAGATATTACAGTTACAAACAGAAGAGATGATACTGGTGGTTTAATCGGTATTATGACTTATGGAGATTTAGAAAATGTGCATATAATTGGAGGAAATGTTACAGGAATTAACCGTGTAGGAACACTTGCAGGTTATGTAGGATATTCTGACATAAAAGCATGTAGTAGTAATGGAATTGCTACTGGTACTGGTAATTCTATTGGTGGCTTTATTGGAGAAGTAACTAATGGAACAACTATTCAAAACTGTTATTCTAGAGGAAAGGCAACTGGAAATCAAAATGTTGGAGGATTTGTAGGACTATTAAGCAAGGCATCTACAGTAAGCAATTCTTTGAGTACTACAAAAGTAGATGGAACAGATAGCGTTGCAGGATTTATAGGGCAATCTATTACAAACTCTACTGTTAGAAATAATATATCATTAGGAAATCAAGTTAGACAGCACTATAAATTTGATGGTAAAACGGTTCAAGAACAACTAGAAAAATATGAAGGAAACTATGAATATGAAGGAAACAAAGGTATTGCTACTGAGGCTAGAGAAGATATTGATTTTACAGGAAAAATAAGTGTAGCAAACAGACAGAATGTAACAAGTAAGGACTTCTATACCAATACTTTAGGATGGAATGAGGATATTTGGGATTTTAGCACAATTGAGTCTCACAAGACACCAACATTAAAAAATAATGACCCAAATGAAGCAATGGAAATTGGAATACCAGTTCATACAATACGTACTGAAGAAGAATTCCAAACCTTAATACAACAATATCCAGATGAAAACTTTACACTAGAAAATGATATAGACTTATCTAGTTTAGAAAGTACAACTACTGTAATTAGTGGGGAATTCATAGGAGAAATAGATGGAAAAAATCATAGCTTAAAGGGAAATACTGTTCCAATCTTCTCTACAATCCGTTATGCTAAACTTACTAATTTGAAGTTAGAAGGAAGCAATATCAATAAGAATGAAACGGATGTAGGAGCACTTGCTAAAATAGCAGACAAAATAGAATTTAAAAATATTGTGGCAAAAGATATTACAGTAACAAACAGAAATAATAATACAGGTGGACTAATTGGTACGATGACTGATGGAAACTTGGAAAATATACATATACTAGGAGGGAATGTAACAGGAACTAGTCGAGTAGGATTACTAGTAGGTTATGTAGGAGCTTCTCATATAAAAGCAAGTAGTAGTAATGGAGTAATGTTAGCAACAGGAGCAGCTTGTGGAGGATTAATAGGTGATGTTATTAACAATACAACTATTGAAAATTGTTATTCTCTTGGAAATGCCAGAGCAAATCAAGATGTAGGTGGACTTGTAGGAATCTTAAGACAATCAAGTATTAAAAATTGTTTTAGTACTGTAAAAGTGTTGGGAAATACAGGTGTAGCAGGATTTCTAGGAAAAGCAGAAAATAATTCTGTTGTAAAAAATAATATATCACTAGGAAATCAAATGGAAAAATATAAATTTGATGGAAGAACAGCAAATGACCAGTTTGAAAGTTTTGAAGGAAATTACGAATATGAAGAAAACACAGGAATTTCAACTTTAACAAGAGAGGACATTGATTTTACAGGAAAAATAAGTGTAGCAACTAAACAAAATGTAACAAGTGAAGAATTTTATACAGATACTTTAGGTTGGAGTATAGATATTTGGGATTTTGCTAATGTAGGGGAAGAATGTATTCCAAAATTAAAAAATGCTGACCCAAATGAGAAAACCCTAATTCATAAAATAGATACATATACAATACATTCAGCAGAAGAATTTATAAATTTAGTACAAGCTCATCCAGATGCTGTATTTTCTATTGAAAATGATATTGATTTTTCTAATATTAAGTATGAGACTATGGGACAAGGAACAAAGACAGTAATATTAGGTGAATTTTATGGAGAAATTAAGGGTAATAATCATACAATTTCTAATCTATCAAATGCAGCATTATTTGAACATTTTTTAGGAAAAGTAGATGGCTTAAATATGGAAAATTATTCTTATGCAATAAAATGGAAAAATGGATTTATTGATTGGAGTACAAGTAATCCATGGAGAACTAAAATAGCAGCTTTTGCTTTAAAAGCATCAAATGCTACATTTACTAATATGAAATTTACTAATATGGCGATGTTAGGAAATACTAGTGTTGCAACAGTAATCTTAGAAGATGAAAATTGTAATTATGAAAATATTTATATTGAGAAAGTGTATATAAATGGTGGAAGCTATGGAAGTAAATTGGCAGGAATGGTTGCTGTTAAAACAGGTGGAAGTATTAAGAACTGCTATGTACAAGGAGAAATATATGGAAGTGGTACACGTAGTAGTGGTATAGTATCTATAACACAAGGTGATGTTACTATTGAAAATGTAATAGCTAATGTTTATATGGGTTGTAATGTAAGTACAACGTATCCTAATAATGCTGTAACTTGGGGTGGAGTTGTTGCTGAAGTTGCAAATGGAAATTTGATTGTTAGAAATTCAGCTATGATTAATAAATTAGAACAAAATAATAACCCAATTAATAAATTTATAGCAACTGTGGTAGAAGGAGCAAGTGCAACTTTTGAAAATTGCTATCAGAATGCAGAAGCAAATGGAATTACAAGTGATGATATAAAAGGTATAAGCACAGCTACTAATGAAGAGTTGCTAACAAAAGAATTTTATAAAAATAGAGTGCTTTTAAATGAGAACATTTGGAATTTAGAGGATATTAAAGAAAGAGATATAACAAGTGTTGATAATAAGGTTGTAAGGTTTATCACTTTTGGTTTAAAATTATTAAACAATACTTTATAGAATTCTTAGAAAAAGAAGTTAAGGCTGTTAAAAGTCTATTAGAAAAATGAGATTTAAGTAATATTTTTACCTAATCTCATTTTTTAGTGTATAGGAAAATTCTTAAAGAATTCTGCATGGAACAAAGCCCTAGCAGGTTTCTATATTAATAAATTATAAAGTAGGTTGTAGATAGAGTGATTTCATGCTATAATAAAATAGAATTGTATAGAAAAAGGGGGACATAGCGTGAAATTAAAGATAATAGCGGTTTTTATATTAACTATTATAATAATGAACATAGCAATAATATTAATTCCAGAGAATAATGTTGTAAAAGCAGAAAGTACAAAAATCAATACACAAAAAATAGCGAATTTAATATTATTTGTTGAATTTCAAGATACAAACCATGCACAACATAATACAAAATGTTTTATAAATAACGAAAGTACAACATTTCAGTACTTTAATGGAGAAGGTGGATATGAAAAAGGATTAAAAACCTATGTAAATAAAATTTCTTATGGACAACTAGAGGTTGAAAATATATTCCCACAGTATAATGGAACAACAAAAAAAATAATTTCATATAAAGCTAATAAAAACAGAGAGTATTATCAAACAAACATAAATGAATTAATAGAAGAAATGGCAGTAGATGTAAATAGTAATGGGACAATAAAAGATGATCAAATATTAGATTATAATAATGACAGAAATATAGATAACCTAACACTAGTATTAGCATCTGGAGATAATATAAATGAAAATTCATATAAAGCAACTTATCAAGGAACTGCATCAATAAAAGGAAAATTTGTAAATTCATACAATGTATTGCATGAAGGATTAGTATATGGAACTCTTCAGAACTCAGGAGTTATTATTCATGAATTTTTACACACATTAGATTATCCAGATTTATATAGAGGAGGAGTAAATGATGGTGTACCAGTAGGACCATGGGATATAATGGCAAGTGTTAACACATTTGTACAATATCCATTAGCATATTTTAGGTCAAATATAACAAATTGGTTTAAAATTCCTACTGTATCAGAATCAAAGCAAAATTATACTCTATATGCAGCATCAAAAACAACATATGAAACTAGAAACCAGCAAGCAGTTATTATAAAAACACCATACTCAGATACAGAATTCTTTGTTGTTGAATATAGAAAAAAAGAAAATAATAGTAATTCATATGACTCACATATACCAGGTTCAGGTCTTATAATTTATCGTATAAATTTAGAATCAGTAACAAATATGAAAGGTGATAGTAGTGAACCCTACAATCCAGATGTAGCTTATGTATTTAGACCAGAGGATACTTTTGATGAAAATGGACATGAGAGAGGTAAAGGAGATATATTTAAAAGCTTCATATCAGCAGAAAGCCAAACAAAAAGTTATGGTAGTAGAAACTTTACAGACTCATTAACAGATGGCGCAATTACATATTCAGATGGTCAAAACAGTGGAATTATTATTGAGAATGTTGGAAGTAGTGCTGGAAACCAAATTACATTTGACATTACTATACTTGATATGCCGAATACAAACTTTTGGAAAAATGTTACAGCTAAATATGATGAAAAAATGTCATTTGTAGATTCATATATAGATACAGATGGAAGCATATATTATTTAACGAAAAATCTAAATAATAAAATACAATTATATCGTTATTATGAAAATAAATGGTTAAAAATTGGAAATGAAATAAATGAAAAAGGAACAGAACATACATTATTAAAATTTAATAATGAGTTTTACGTAGTTTATAATTTAGAAGTAAGTAATGGTAATTACAATACAAAATTATTAAAACTAAAAAATAATAATTGGCAAGAAGTTTACAAATTTACAGAATTAAATAGTGGAAACTATGTAGCAGTAGATGCAGATGAAACAGGCATATATTTTGCAATTCCAAATTCTAATTGTTCAAAATTGCAGGGGTATAAATATAATAATACAATGACTAATTTAGGAGAAATTGCTACTAGCAATTATCTATCAAATACATATATGACAGTAGAAAATGGAAATGTAGCAGTCTTATATAGAGAATTTATGAATAATAATAAAATAAATATAAAGCTATACAAAAATAATACTTGGAATAATTTAGAAACATCTATGAATGCAAACTCAGCAAAAATAAAATTTAATAATAATAAAATATATTTATTAAGAAATGGTGAAACTTATGGAAAAAATGGTGGATATGTATATATATATGATATAAACAAACAAGATGGTTGGAAAAAGTTTGGAGATAATACATTTTCAGATAAAAACATATCTGAAATGGATATTTGTTTCCAAGGAAACTATCCATATATTGTATATCAAGAAGCAGATGACACACAAATAAATGTAAAACATGTTAAGATAAATGAATGGGAAAAATGGGCACAAACAGTAGCAAATACAAAAGCAAATAATATACAAGCACATACTTATAAAAATAAGATATATGTTACATATATAACACAAGCAACACAAGTAATTTATACAAAATCAAATGAAACAAGTAATATAGTAGAAGGTGAGAAACAACCAAATATATTTTATAAAACTCATGTTCAAGATATAGGATGGCAAAACTATGTAAAAAATGGAGAAATGTCAGGAACTTCTGGAAAAGGATTAAGACTAGAAGGAATATCAATGTATATAGATTCAGAATATTATGGAGATGTACTTTATAGAACTCACATACAAAACATAGGATGGGAAGGTACATGGGCAAGATTTGGAGGACTATCAGGAACACAAGGTAAATCTTTAAGACTTGAGGGAATCCAAATAAAACTACAAGGAGAAATTGCAAATTATTATGATATTTATTATAGAGTACATATACAAGATTTTGGATGGTTAGGTTGGGCAAAAAATGGTGAGAGTTCAGGTTCAGAAGGATTTAGTAAAAGATTAGAAGGGATAGAAGTAAAACTTGTAAAAAAGGGAGAGCCAGCACCTGGAAATACAAAAAATCCATTTATACAAAAACAAGTAATATATCAAACACATGTACAACAAGAAGGATGGCAAAATTTTGTATGCGATGGTGAAGTTTCTGGAACTAGTGGAAAATCATTAAGACTTGAAGGAATAAAAATACAATTAGATAATATGAAATACAATGGAGGAATTGAATACAAAACTCACATACAAAATATAGGATGGGAAACTTCATGGAAAAGTAATGGAGCAATGTCAGGAACATCAGGAAGATCTTTAAGATTGGAGGCTATTAAAATAAAATTGACAGGAGAAATTGCAAATTATTATGATATTTATTATAGAGTACATGTACAAAATTTTGGATGGCTAGGTTGGGCAAAAAATGGAGAACCATCAGGAAGTGCAGGGTTTAGTTATAGATTAGAAGGTATACAAATAAAGCTTGTAGAAAAAGGGGAATCTCCTCCAGTTGGTATAGGAGAAAGTTATAAAGAAAAGAAATTCTAATATTTACAATATGAAAAGAAAGAGGAATTTATATTTAAGTACACCACAAATGTTATACAAAAAGTTTAACATTTGGAGGTGTATTTTTAATTTTAAAATACCCTCATAAAATTTACAAATATCAGGTTTGTAATATGCTTAATGTCTTCATATTAATGATATAAAAATTTTCTTGTAGGAATAAATTTAATACAAGCCTAATATTCTTTATAAAGAAAATAGGAGGTGTATTTTATTTATGGAAAGTATAACAACATATAAAATAGAAGATAAAGAATATACAGTAATAACAAGGTGTATAGAAAAGTCGGAAAATATAGACAAACTATATAATATTGTATGTAAATATATTGTTTCACAAATAGGTTAAAATTTTATTTGGTAGGTGAGTATGTGGAAGCAAAATATAAAGTTGCAGCTTATTTAAGATTGTCTCAGGAAGATGGTGATAAAGATGTAAGTGATAGTATAGTAAGTCAAAAAAATATAATAGAGAAAAAAATAAGAGAGTTAGGCAAAGAATTTTTTTTAGTAGATTATTATATTGATGATGGTTATACAGGACTTAATACAAATAGACCAGATTTTCAAAGAATGTTGCAAGACATAGAAAAAGGCAATATAAATTGTATTATTACAAAAGATTTATCAAGACTTTCAAGAAATAGCTTTGAAGCAAATTATTATATAGAATTATATTTCTTAGAAAGAAATGTAAGGTATATTTCAGTTTTAGATAATGTGGATACAGGAACAAAGAATTCAAATAATGATATGATACAATTTAAAACACTTATAAATGATTGGTACAGCAAAGATATATCAAGAAAAGTAAAATCAAGTATATGGGCAAGAAAAGAAAAAGGAATGTATATGGGAGCAATAGCTCCTTATGGTTATAGAAAATCAAAAGAGGACAAACATAAACTTGTAAAAAATATAAAAGAGGCAAGAATTGTAAAAAGAATATATGAGGAATATAGCAAAGGTAAAACAATTTCAGAAATAATAAAAGGATTACAGGAAGATAATATACCAAGTCCTAATAATAGTAGCAATAATGGAGAAATTAGATATAAATGGAGAGAAGAAACAATAAGAAGAATGTTAAGTAATAAAGTATATTTAGGACATATAGAATATGGTAAGAAAATAAATTTGAGTTACAAGTCTAAAAAAAGAAAATATATCCCACAGGAAGAATGGAAAGTAGCCTTAAATATGCACGAACCAATTATTACAGAGGAATTATTTGGCAAAGTTCAAAAACAAAGAAACAAAAATAAATCAATAAAAAGAAAAAAACATGAGTGGATACTAAATGGGCTTGTAAAATGTAAAGAATGTGGAGCTAAAATGACATTAAAGGTTGAATATAAAAGAGATAATTCAAATGAATTAAAATCTAAAAAAATATGTTGTTTAGATGGGCTAAAAAGGTATAGGGGTAAAGTGTGCATAAGAGGAAGTAAAGGGCTAGATGAGGAAGTTCTTAATAAAATTGTTTGTATTAAATTAAAAGAAATAATGGAACAATTAGATAAGAAGAAAATAAAAAGTCTGATTTTAGAAACTGAGAATATAAGTGAAAAAAGTAACGATATACAACTATTGAATAAAGAATTGAAAAAAATAGAAGATGAATTAAAAGTGCTTTATTTAGATTATAAAGATGATTTATTAGATAGAGAAGATTATAAAAAATATTATAGTGAAAAATCTAATGAAAGAAAAAGATTAAAGAATGAATTAGAGAGTTTAGAAAAACAAAAAAGCTGTAAACCTGAAATAACAGAAGATAAAATAGAAGAGTTAATATTAAATATAAAAGAAATTTGTAAAGAAATTGTATTTGAAATAGTTGATAATATTGAAATAGATAATGATAATAAAATATACATATATTATAAATATAATGTTTTAGGGTGGTGAACTAATATAAAAGAATATAAGGTAGGAATATATTTAAGATTATCAAAAGAACATGAGGAAGAAAATAATAGTATAGAGGCACAAAGAGAAATTACAACAAAATATGCTATGAAAAATAATTATAAAGTATTAAAAGAATATATAGATAATGGATATTCTGGAATATTAGATTCGAGACCAGGACTTAATGAAATGATGGTGGATATACAAAGCGGTCTTATAAATATGGTAATAGTAAAAGATATTAGCAGATTAACTCGTAATAAAAATAAAACAGGTTGGTATACTGAAGTTTTTTTCCCAGATAATGATGTTAGGTTTATATCAGTAACAGAGTTTATAGATAGTGGAGAAAGATATGATATTGATGATAGCATAATGCTTAGAGGAATAGCAAATCAATATTATATTGCAGATATATCAAGAAAGGTGAGAGCTAACAAAAATGCAATGAAAGAAGCGGGAAAGTTTGTTGAAAATAAAGTACCTTATGGTTATAAAAAACAAGAAGATGATAAATATCAAGTTATTATAGATGAAGATGTAGCAAATAATATAAGGAAAATATATGATATGTACATAGATGGTCAAACAAGTGGTCAAATAGCAGATTATTTAAATAATAAAAAAATAGAAACACCAAGTAGATATATGAAATTAAAAAAATTTAGTAATAAATGGGGAGCAGAACAAATAAATGAAATTTTAAGGAATCCATTTTATTGTCGGTAATACTATAATGAATAAATATGAAACTAATTATATAACGAAGACTTGTAAAAAAAATAATAGAGATATGTGGGAGGTTAAAGAAAATACACATAAACCAATAATTTCTAAGGAGAAATATGATAAAGTACAAATAATAAAGATAGAGAAAAAAAGTATGACAAAAGTTAAACATGAATACTTATTACAAGGTTTGCTATATTGTGGAGAATGTAAAAGAAAGTTACAGTATAAAGTTTTTAAATCAAAAGATAAAAAAAAGTTTTTATATGAAAGTGCTAGATTTAATTGTAATTTATTTTATAAAAAGGGATGTAAAAATAGTATTGGTATTAGAGAGAAGTATTTAAATGAAATTGTAAAAAGGGAAGTTATTAAGAAATTAGATATAATTAAAGTAGATAAAATAACAGAGAAAGTAATTGATTATTATAAGGCAAATGATGGAGAGGAGAAAAAAATAAGAGAGTATAAAAATGAAATTGAGAAATTAGAAAGGAAGAAAAGTGTTTTATATAAAAAGAAATGTGAGCAGTATATAACAATAGAAGAATTTAAAGCAGAATATATACGAGCAAAAGAAGAAATAAAGAAATTTGAGAAATTAATGAAAGAAATTGAACAAAATAATGGAAATAAGTTAGAAAAAAAAAGAATAAAAGAAGTTGTAAATGAGTTCAAAAATGGAAAGTGCATAAATAATGATTTTCTAAAAGAAATCATAAATAAAATTGAAGTATATTCAAAAAATAGAATTGAAATTACTTTTAATATATAAAACTATTGAAGTTTAACGAAAAAGTTAAATCTATTTTTTAAAACTATTACTGCAATAAACGGAGGGTAAGCCAAGGAGGTGAGGGGAGTATTTTAACAACACACCATAAAACTATTGAAAAATCGAGAATGATATAAACTATTAAATTAAGAAATAGAGTTTAAAGTTACAAGTAATTATGAATATGATTTAAGTAGTTTTGGACAAAAATGTGATTTTGATGATTTAGTCTTTTTAAGATTTGACTTAGATTTAAATATGTTGTTTGTATATGATACTGGTGTAAATTCAGTAAAAGGAGCTGATTTTTTCCATCAAATGATAATATATCCTTAAAGAATTTATTTTCCATAAATTGAATGCTTTTTACAAAATCTACAAATATTTTGTTTAGCTCTTGACATCTATTAAACTTATGACTCTTTCATATGTTTTGGCTGATGGTATATTTCCTGTTAATTTTAAGAAATTCTTTAAAAAGTCCTTTTCTTCTTTGGCATAATCTTCAATTTCTTCCCACTCATTACAATCTGCTAAAACTGCTAATATTACAACCACAACAATATCCCAGATTTTATATATTACTTTTCCTTTTTGTCTTTTATCTTTTAACATCTTTGATTTTTCCTTTAACTCTTTTAATTTTGATAATTCTATTTTATTTATTTTTATATTGTTTTCGCACTTTGAAAAATTTTTTCATGTCTTTATCCTGTTAAAAAAACGTAATATATTGACAAATTGTGCGGAAGATACTATAATAAAACGTATATAATCTTTTAATATTTATAATTAAAATGAAATAATAAAAAGAAATAGAAAAGGGGATTAACATTGAAAAATATAAAATTTTCTATTATAATATGTGCTTTTAATATGCAAGAATATATAGATAAGACAATTAATAGTGTATTAAATCAAACATATAAAAATTATGAAATTATTGTAGTAAATGATAAATCAACAGATAAAACACTAGAAATATTAGAAAAATATAAGAACAATATTATTATTATAAATAATGAAAAGAATCTTGGACTAGGAGGTAGTAGAAACATAGCATGTAAACATGCAAAAGGAGAATATATTATTTACTTAGATGCAGATGATACTTTATATGAAAATACTACATTAGAAAAGATAAAAGAAGTGTTAGAAAAAAATTACCCAGACATAGCGTATTTTGGAGTAAAATATATAGGAGGAAGCAATAAGACATATATACCAACTGCAGAAAATTCTACCAAAGAAGCAAGAATCCTTTGCGATATGCATTTCGCAGTTTCTAGTAAATGTTGGAAAAGAGAATTTTTAGAAAAAAATAATATTACTTTTATTGAAGGAATATACTATGAGGATATGGTATATTCAATAAAAGGAGTAATCTTAGCTGAAAAAATCGGATATGGAGAATTTCCAATATATAATTATCTAAGGAACAGAAAAGGAAGTATAACAACTGATGGAAGTATAAAGAAATGTTCAGATATGTATATAATGTTATCACATTTATTATCTTTATATGATATAACTCAAGATGAATATAAACCATATTTATTATCATTTATAAAAAATGAGACAATGAACTTACCAAGAAAAATAAATGGAATATTAAAAGCTATGAAAAATAATGAAAATTGTCCTATTTTTGAAAAACGTCATTATATTTTTGATAAAGATGATGAAGATATAAATATATAAAAATTTATTTAATAATACTAATTAAAATACATAGCAAACACTGAAAAACAAAGAGGGATTTGGTAATCCCTTTTTTAAAACTTTAGTTTTGAGCCATATATTTTTGTTTAGCAGTATCAACTTTATTTTGTTCAACTGTTTCAGTCTTATACCAACCTTTTTCAGCCATTAAATTATATAGTTTGTTTTGAATATCTAATGACACATTTAAAGCATCTTTAAAAGCAGTATGAACTTCTGCTGTTGATGACTCTATTGCTCCATGAAGATATAAATCACAAACTCCTTTTATGATTAGTAACTCATTTTCCATTAAATCTTTATCTTCCATAAGTGCCTCCTTATAATAAATTCAAAAATTTGTTAAATAATTCTGTATGTTTTTGTTCTAACTCGCTCATGTAAGTAGAAAGAGCAGGGTCTGTTAATTGTGTAGACGTTTTTTTGCTACATGATTTCATAAAATTTTCATGTCCTAAAGCATCTTCAACATATAAAAGTTCTTTATTAGTCATTATATCACCACCTAAAAATAGTATTAACAAGATATGAAAATTTATACAATTATTGACTAGTTACATAAAAAGCAGTATAATTATAAAGTGAGGGGAAATATAAAATGGATAATAAAAAGATAGATTTTGTACTTTTGTGGGTAGATGATAAAGATTTACAGTGGCAAGAGCAAAAAAGTAAATATTCATCTGAAGATGTAAATAAAATAACATCAAATAAATATAGAGATTGGGATAATTTAAAATATTGGTTTAGAGGAGTAGAAAAATTTGCACCATGGGTTAATCAAATTTTCTTTATAACTTGTAATCAAAAGCCAGAATGGTTAAATGAAAATCATCCAAAATTAAGATTAGTAAATCATAATGAATTTATAGAAGAACAATGTTTACCAACATTTAATACTAATGCGATAGAAATTAATTTAGGCAAGATAAAGGAACTATCTGAGCAATTTGTACTTTTTAATGATGATATGTTTTTATTAAGAGAAACCAAACCAACAGATTTTTTTAAAAATGGATTACCAAAAGACTGTTATTTTGAATATCCAGATATAAACCCGTTTTATGGTGAAACATATCAAAATTTTTTATTAAATAATAAAGGAATTATTAATTCACATTTTTCTAAGAAAAAACAATTAAAGAAAAATTTATTAAAAAGATATAATATAAGGTATGGGATAAAGGTCAATTGCATTAACTTTATTTTATCAAAATGGCATGAAGGATATATAGGTTTTTATAATCCACATATTCCTCAAGGATATTTAAAGTCTACATTTGAGAATATATATAAAATTGAAAAAGATATTATTGATGTTACATCAAGAAACAGATTTAGAAGTTATTATGATGTTAGCGAATATCTTATGAGATATTGGAATTTAGTTGAAGGCAAATTTATACCATCAAAAGATATAGGTAAAAAATTTGATATTGGAAAAGATATGGAAAAAATAAAAAAGGCAATAGAAAAACAAAAGTATAAGGTAACATGTTTTAATGACAGTATAGAAAATATTGATTTTGAATATTGTAAAAGTGAAATAATTAAATCATTTGAAAAAATACTGCCAGAAAAATCACAATTTGAAAAGTAAAGTAAAGGAATAGAAGATGAAAACTAGAATATTTATTGTAAGACATGCAGAAACAACAGGAAATATAGAAAAAAGATTAACTGGAAGAAAAGATTATGAACTAACTGAAAAAGGAAAACTAGCATCTCAGATGTTAGCAGAAAAATTAAGCAATATAGATTTTGATGTAGCATATGCAAGTACAGCAGATAGGACAGAAAAGACTATAAGAAAGATTGCAGAAAGAAACAAAATAGAAATTATAAGATTAGAAAATTTATCAGAGATGTATTTTCGGAGAATATGATGGTTGGATGTGGGAGGATGTTAACAAAGTAAATCCTAAAATAAAAGAAAAACAAAATAAAGTAAATACAATAGAAGGTATTAAAGGACAAGAAACAACAGAAGAAGTAACAGAAAGAATGATGAATTGTATAACAGAAATAGTTCATAAGAATGAAGGAAAGACAATTCTAATTGCCTCTCATGGAGTTGCTATAGAAGCATTTATGAGAAAAATTACAAATGTACCATTTTCTTGTCAAAGAGAAAAATACTGTCAACATAATTGTGCAATAAATGAAATTATATTCGATAATAATGAGTTTAATATAATTAGATTAGCTGATGTTAGCTATATAAACAGAGAAATAACTAGAAATTAGTAAAAAACTAACTTCTAGTTATTTTTCTATCTTACCACACGCAATTTTTGTACCAGAATTTCCGCTTGGCTGACTAGTAAAATCATCAGGCATATCATGAATAATAATCACTCTTCCAATAATATCCTTAATGCTAAACTTATTTATTAAAACACTCATATAAGCATAACCATTATTTTCAATCAATGGAGGCAAATCCCCAACATGAAAAGGATGAGGACAATTTGTAGTATTTAAATGAGACTTAGCATTAGCAAACTCATCACTAGCATTTCCAGTACAAGAATTTCCTTCATGTATATGAAAACCAAAAAAATTACCTTTACAATGAGTTTTAGATTGTGGCAAACCATTAATCTTAGCAGTAACTAGCACACCATTTTGAACTTCTTTAAAAGTAACAGTACCATTTATTTTTGGAAACTTTCTTCCACCTTTTATAATAGCCTTAGCTTTATTAGAAAACATATAAAACACCTCTAAAATATTTATATTAACATAGTATGATAAAAATTAATAAAATGTTAATAAGAATAAATTAGAAAGAGTGATTATATGAGTATAGAAAAATATAACAGAGAAAAAGTATATAAATATGCAAAAAAATGGGCATATTCTAGAAATCCAAAATATTATAACTATGATTTAATAGGTGGAGACTGTACAAATTTTGCATCTCAATGTATTTTTGCAGGATGTAATATTATGAATTATAGTAAAAATAATGGTTGGTATTATATAGATGGAAATAATAAGTCACCATCATGGACAGGAGTAGAATTTTTGCATCAATTTTTATTAACTAATAAAGGAAATGGACCTTATGGAAAAGAAACTACAATTGATAAATTAAATATAGGAGATATAATACAATTAAATTTTGATGGAAATAAATTCTCACATAGTCTTGTTGTAATACAAAATTCTGAAACTATAGAAAATACATTAGTTGCAACACACACATTTGATACTTTTGGAAAAAAAGTTATAGATTATGATTTTTATGATTATAGATGCATACACATAGAAAACTATAAAAATAACTAGAAATACTAGTAAATAAAAAGTAATAATTTTTTTTTATAATTAATAAACTTAAATAAGCTATTATAAGTAATCACAGCTATAACAAAAGGAAGGTAAGTACAAAAATGCAAAAAGAAAATTCATATCAAATGCAAGTTGGAGAGATTATCGTACAAATGGAATATGCAGAAAAAGGTGAAGAAATCAATGAATGCATATTAAATATTTTAAAACGAAAAATAGATAAAAATAACTTATAAAAAGGATGGAGGAAAATAAGGCAATGGCTGGGAGAAAACCAAAATATATTTCGGATAATCAAAATAAAAAAGAAACAAAAACATGGTCAGTTGCCTTATATATAAGACTTTCTCAAGAAGACGCAGACAATGGAACAGACAAGCAAGAAAGCAACAGTGTAACAAGTCAAAAAACATTATTAAATGAATTCACTAATACAAATGATGATTTAATAGTTTATGATACATATATAGACGATGGGTTTACAGGAACAGACTTTAATAGACCTTCATTTCAAAGATTATTAGAAGATATGAGAAATGGAAATATTA
>CAOJQV010000036.1 GCA_948441945.1 uncultured Clostridium sp.
TTTAATAGACCTTCATTTCAAAGATTATTAGAAGATATGAGAAATGGAAATATTAATTGTGTTATTGTAAAAGATTTATCAAGACTTGGAAGAAACTATATAGAAGTTGGAAACTACATAGAGCAAGTCTTTCCACTATTTAATATAAGGTTTATTTCTATTAATGATGGAATAGACAGTTTTAAGAATCCATCAAGCACAAATACAATTTTAGTACCATTTAAAAATCTAATAAATGATGAATATGCACGAGATACATCAATTAAAATCAGAACATCATTAAATGCCAAAAAGAAAAAAGGAGAATTTATAGGAGCATTTCCATCTTATGGATATATTAAAGATTCCAAAGACAAGCATAAGCTGGTAATTGATGAAGTTGCAGCAAATATTGTAAGAAAAATATTTGATTGGAATGTAAAAGAAGGACTAGGGAAAATTGCAATATGCCATAGATTAAATGACTTAGGAATTTTAAATCCTACAGGACACAAAAAATTAGAATTAGGTCAGAATTATAATAACTATGGAATTAAAAATAGTACTTATACTTGGACGCCTTCTAGTGTACGAAATATTCTGAATAATGAAGTCTATATAGGACATACAATTCAAGGAAAAAGGAAAACTAAAAGTTATAAAATACATAAAGTAGAATCAGTTCCAGAAGAAGAGTGGATAAGAGTAGAAAATACACATGAGCCAATAATTGACAAAGAAACTTTTGCAAAAGCACAAGAAATAAGCAAAAAAGACATAAAGGCATCGCAAAAAACAAAAAAAATATCATTATGGGCAGGTTTATTAAAATGTGCAGATTGTAAAAGAGCAATGAATAAAAAAAGCAGTGTAAATAAGAGCAGAAACAAATATGAGTACTATATATGCAGTACATATAGAAAAAAATCAAATAAATTATGTACAAGTCATACTCTAAAAGTAGAACAATTAGAAAAGGCGGTATTAGAGGCAATTAAATTACATATAAAATTTCTAGTTGATACTGAGAAACTATTAGAACGAATTAATAAACTAAACACAAATAAATTAGAAAGCGATAATATAGAAAATTTAAAACAATCAAAAGAAAAAGACATAGAAAAATTAAATAATTTAAAAAGATGTCTATATGAGGATTGGAAAAATGATTATATTACAAAAGAAGAATATCTAGAATATAAGCAAAAATATGAACAAGATATTATAAAAACAAAAGAAATTATAATAAATTTAGATAATCAAAAAGAAAAACAAGAAGAAATTATAAATGTAAATAGTAAGTGGATAGAAAATTTTAAAGTACATAAAAATATAACAGAATTAGATAGAGACATTATAACAGAACTAATAGACTATATAGAAGTCTGTGAAAATAAAAAAATACTAATTCATTTTAAATTTATGAAAGACTAGTTTAAACTTTTAATATGTAGGGAAATAGGGCAATCCTAAAATTTTACAGTTAAAATACTATAAAAGTAATAATAAAGTAACAAAAAAGTAATAAAATTGACTCTATTTTTTAATTGTTTAGTAACAATTAAGTGCTATTATATAGAAGAAAAAAGCTAACATCGAAATATTATGCAGGAAAATGTTTACATAAGTCGAAAAATATGTTATAATAGAAAGAGATTTCTAAATAAAAGGAGGATTATATGAAAACACATTCTAAAAAAATAGTAAACATAATAATAATTATGGTTATTATGTTTTTAGCATTTTTAATTTTTAACCAATATATACTTAAAGGTATATATAGAAAAAAAGAAATAATAGGAACAGATAAGAAAGTGATAGAAGCATTTTCGGATAACAATACAAATGTTGGTAATAATCAAACTGAGTCAGATCCTAATAAGGGGCAATATATCCGCTTATCAGATACACTAACAGAAAATAGTATACCATATCGTAGTGAATCTAGAGCAGGATATGATAAAATTAGAATAAATAAAACAAATGACAGTGGAGCAAAAATATCTGTAAAGATGGAAGGAGCATATTATTCTTTTGATTATGGTATATGGGCACATGCTACTTCAAATATATACTATGATATAAGTGAATATAGTGAGAAATATCATTATTTAACAGTATATACAGGAATTAACCAAACATCATCATCAGGAAATGGTGTTAAATTTTGGATATATACTTCAAATGATGATACATTTACAACATCAGGAACAGATAATTGGATTTTAAAAAATGACCCTGATAGAGTAGTTATGCCAGGACAAAATGCTGTATTTGAAAAAATAGACATAAGAGGAGCAAAATACCTTAGATTGCAGGCATATGATAATGGTGGAAATGGAAATGATCACTCTGTATGGGTAAATCCAATGTTAATTACTGATGAATATAAAGAAGATGATGAAAGTGGAGTTGAAAGTATAGAATCATATGACCAAAAAATAAAAGCTTATCCAAATAAGACATTATCAGACCCTAAATTCGAATTATTATTACTACAAAGAAAATTTACTAATAATGTAGGAAATTATGCATTAAAAAGATTTTTAAGCGAAGATCCAGCAAATAAAGATATGCTTGATTGGTTAATGAACGATTTAGAAAATCTTAAATTATATGTACTTGGAGGAACACCAGAAGGGGGAAGTTATTATAATTCATTAACTCAACTTTCTAGACTTTATAATGAATATAGTAGTGATTTTACAAATAATGAACCATTAAAGTATGCTCCAAATAAGACTTATGGATATTTATATAAAGAGATGGCAATTACTCTTTCTTTAACACATTCACAAAGAGTTGGTTTATGGATGCAATCAGGAGCTACAGAGAATCAATCAGACGCTCTTAAACGTTATGCAATATTTAAATATCTACATAAAAATGAAAAGTTAAAAGTAAAAGATAATCTAGATTACACAATATGGTTTGAAAATTTAGAAGTTGAAGAAATGCGTTTTATTATGAATAACGCTATAGATGATGAAGAAATTTTATGGTTAAATGCATATGTTCAAACTAAAATAGATGAAACAGGAGGAACAAACTGGTTAACACCTCATCCACATATTGCTTATATATGGCCAAATTATGGTAATTCAGTTTATTATGCTGAGGAAAATAAAGACTACTTTAATGAATTATTTGCTGCCAAAAAAGAAAAGACAGATAAAAATAAAACAGGATTATTTGATTTAAAATATACTATACCAGGAGGTAAAAATAATCCAACTTATAATATATCTATAACAAGAGGTACTCCAGACTATAAACTATATAAAGTATGGATGAATTTTAGAAACAAATTCGGAACTGGTTGTGTTTGTGGTGGTATATCAAAAAGTGGTTCAAATATTCGTGCAACTCATGGTATACCAGCAACAGTTATCGGTCAACCAGGACATGCAGCCCTTTTATATTATACACAAGATGCACAAGGAAGAGGTTGCTGGAATATTGATAATGACGTAAGTGGATGGACATTATCAGAAAAAGGTGAAAGAATGCTACTAGGATGGGGAAATGCTAGTTGGAGTAGAGGTTACTCAGTAGTATATATGGCATTAGCCCAAGAAGCAATAAATAACTATGAAAAATTTGTAGAATGTGAAGAAACTGTAATGCTTGCAGCTTCATATGAAGGTGACTTAGAAAAACAAGAAGAAATTTATAGAAAAGCATTAGAAATACAACCTATTAATATTGATGCTTGGTATGGATTAATTACTGTATATAATAAAAGTGAAAATAAGACAGAAGACCAATATTTTGAATTAGCAAAAGAATTAGCAGAAAATTTAAAATATTTTCCACTACCAATGCAACATTTAACAAATTTAATTAAACCAAAATTAACTACTATTGAAAACTCATATAAATTTACATTATTACAAACAAGGATATTAACAGAAGGAAGTGCGACACCTAATAATACAGAAGAAAATTATTATGTATATCAACCATCTCTTACAAGATTAGAAGCAAACTATTTATTAGGAAAATTAGATAAAACAATAGCTACTTTCTCATTTGATGGAGAAGATGCAGGAAAAATAGTATTAGCAGATCGTTTTAATGGAAATGGTGTACGTTGGGATTATTGTATAAATGGAAAAACAGGAGAAAAAGCAAGTTGGAAAGAGGTTTCATTTACAGCAGAAGAAGAACATAAATGGCAATTAACACCAGAGGAAATAGCAAGTATTAATGCTGAAAATGATATTTATGTTCATATAGTTGGTGTAAACTATGATGCAGAGAATTTATATAAAATAGATATAACAGAGCAAGGACTTCCATCAAATCTATACGCTAATGACTTAGAAAATAGAGTAGTAGGAGTTAATTTAACAACTGAGTGGCGTTATACAGAAAATGATGCGTGGGCATCATATAGTAAAGTATCACCAGATTTAACAGGAAATAAAAAAGTTCAAATAAGACAAGCTGCTACTGGAACAAAATTAACAAGTCCTGCATCTGAATTCTATACATTTACTGAAGACAATCAACCAGATACAAGAAAATATATACCAGTATCACATTTAAGCAAAGTTGCTGTTTCAACAGAAGCTGTGAACAATGGAGGAGCAGCTACAAATGCACTTGATGCAAATTATAACACAAGATATCATTCAGCTTGGAACGGAACAGATACAGAACGTTATTTTACAGTAAAACTTGATAAACCAGTCTATTTATCAGCAGTAGAATTTGTACCAGCAGGAGGTGGAAATGGTAGAATTGTTGATGGAACTATCTGGGGAAGTGTAGATGGTGAAAAATGGGAAGTGTTAACAACAAAAACAGGTATAAATTATCCTAAACAAGCAAATACAATAGCAGAAGCTAAAGAGTTAATTCAAAGTTTTGATATAGCAGAGCCAAAAGAAGTTCAATATGTAAAAATAGTTGCAGATAAAACAAATGGAAATTGGTTTGCAGCAAGAGCATTTAACTTCTATCAAGACTTAACTAAAAAACCTATTTCTACAGTGCCTACAGCAAGTATTGCATATAGTACAACACAAAGCACAAGTGAACCAGTAGTAGCAAGACTTGTAAGTCCAAGCACAAAAATAACAATTACCAATAATGGTGGAAGTGATACATATATATTTACCGAAAATGGTAATTTTACATTTGAGTTTGAAGATGAAGATGGAAATGTAGGAACTGCAGAAGCAAAAGTAAATTGGATTGATAAAAAAGCTCCAACAGCTGATGTAGAATATAAACTAAATGATGATAAAAAACTAATAGCTATATTAGATAATATTAGTGAAGATGTATTTTTATTAGACCAAAATAATAATAAAATAAATTATATCGAGGTTAACGAAAATAAAAAAGTAACTAATGTTACATATTTAGATAATGAAGGTAAAGCATATAAAGTACTTGATAAAGATGCAAATGGAAACACTACAAAAATTACATACAAAAATACAACTAATAAAGTTCCAACTGTTGCAACATATGTAACTACTTTAAAAACACAAGAAGATGGAAATGATGAAATAAAAATAGGGGAAGTTATAAAAGAAGAGTACTTTGATAATGAAGGAAACCCTGTAACTATAACAGATGCAGAAAAAGAAGAACTAAGACAACTACAACAAATAGCAAGGTCAAATCCATTAGAATATGCATTAGAAACAAGTGGAGAATATGAATTTAAAATGCTTGATAAAGCAAATAATTTATTATATAAGAGTTTAAAAGTTGATTACATTGATAATAATACTAAAATCTTAGCAAGTGATATTACATATGATATTACAAACATAACAAATAAAAGTGTTGTAGCTACAATTAAACCATATATGATTGATGTAAAAGGTAATAAAGATGTAAATGTTGAAATTAAAAATAATAATGGGGAAAAATCATATACATTTGAAGAAAATGATGAATTTACTTTCCAATATGCAGAAGTAAAAGAAAATGAACAAGATACAGACAAGGAAATAAAAGAACATACAGCAAAAGTAAACTGGATTGATAAAAAAGCTCCAACAGCAGAAGTAAAATATAGTACAAAGGAAACTACAAATGGAATAGTGGTTGCAACTTTAACAAATGAAAGTGAACCAATAACAATAATAAATAATGGAGCTAATAGAGAACATATATTTACAGAAAACGATGAATTTGTATTTAAATTTATAGATAAAGCTGGTAATGAAGGAACTGCAATAGCAAAAGTAGATTGGATTACAAAAGAACCAACTGATTACATAATTGGAGATGTAAATTTAGATGGTAAAATAACAGCAACAGACCTTTTACTAGAAAAAAGACATTTAGTAGCAGGTTCAAAACAAGAATGGATTTTAACAGGAGATAGGTTTAAGGCGGGAGATATTAATACTGATGGTAAAATAACAGCAACAGATTTAATATTAATAAAAAGATTAGTATTGCAAAATATAAAAACAAATTAATATTTAGATGCAATATATTAAAAATATGAGATAAAGGAGAACGAAAATGAAAAATCATGTAAGAAGTAAAAAAATAATTAATATACTATTAATTACAGTCGTATTATTATTTACTACAAAAGTGTATGCAGCAAATGATAGTTTTGGTACAACTTTACAAGCAAGTAGCTCTCAAGTAAAAAGAGATGATAATATTACAATTACTATGGGATTAAAAGATATTGCAATTGAGAGTGGAGAAAAAGGAATAGCTGCTTATACTACTGGTATAGAATTTGATTCTTCTGTTTTTGAATATGTAACATCAAGTGGAACTGATAAGTGGGAAAAACCATTTTATGAAAATGGGCTAATTACAGCTACTACAAATGATGGCAAAACTGTAAACACTGCACAAAGTATTGGAACAATTACTCTTAAAGTAAAAGAAAATGCAAAATTAGGAGAAACTAATATTAAGTTAAGTAACTTTTCTGGGTCAACAGTAACAACTGATGTTCCAACAGCAGAAAAATCTGTTAAAGTAACAATATTAGATAATAATAGTACAAACAATGGCTCAAATAATAATAGCTCAAATAATAATTCAAGTACATCTGGAAATAAAACTAATAATACTATTGGTAAAAAAGAAAATATAAAATCAGGTGTATTACCAAAAACAGGAAAATCAAATATAATGATGATTATAGCAATAGAAATTTGTATTTTATCAGCAATTATTTTCTTAACAAGAATAATATTACTTAATAAAAGAATAAAAAATGATAAATAATACATAAATTTAAAAACTAGAAGTTAGTAAAAAACTAATTTCTAGTTTTTTGTGTTGTTAAAATACACCAAGGAGGTGCGTGGGTAATTTTAACAACACACACTAAAACTATTAAAAAATCAAGGTTTATATAAACTATCAAATTGAAGAATAGAGCGACTTTGTTGTTCTTAAAAAATATAAAGGAGCAGACAAGCTATGGATAATAAAAATATAATACAAACTAATTTTATAATAGCTAATAGAAATATAATAAAGTTATTTGGAATAAATACAGCAGTTATGTTAGGAGAACTATATGGTAGGTATAATTATTTTAGGAAAAGAAAGCAATTAAAAAGTGGATTCTTTTTTGCAACAAAAGAAAGTATAGAAAAGAGTACAAAATTAACACCATATAAACAAAGAAAATCTACTAATGTATTAGAAAGTTCAGGCATTATAGAAGTAAAACATTTAGATATTCCACCAAAGACGTATTATAAAATAAATGAAGAAAAGTTGCTGAAAGTACTGAAAAATTCAGTAGTCGAAAATATCGACGACAAGAGATTGAAAATTTGAACAACTAGATGTCGAAAATATTAGCTACAGTATGTTAAAAAATTTAACACAAATAATAATAAGTAATAATAATAAAAAAATAATAAATAATAACACACACACTAAAATTTGAATTGAAGAATATCATTAAAGAAAAAGTGGGACAAGTTGTCCCAAATAAATATATCTTTACAGAGAGTAAGAAAATACGGTAGAATAGTTAATTATAAAAGTAAAAGGTGGACAGGTTGTCCACAATTGATATGGTCTTACAAAGAGTAAAGTTATATAAGAAAAATATAGTATAAAAATGTATGCTTTTTTGTAATACATTTTTGTAAAAGTAATACTATTAGAAAGCTTTGCTTTCAAGTGTTTTATGGGGTGATGTAATACATCTATTCTTGCACTACGCAAAAAAAGTAAAAAATTTTGAAAATGGGCTGAATTTATAAAATAAGCACGTTAGAATAAATATAGTTTAAATATAACAATTAAAAACAAAGTGTAAGGAGAGATGAAAAAATGTTAAATAAGGAAGAATTAAAATCATTTCAAGAAGAATTTATTATTGATTCTTGGTATAATGCTAGAGCAGAAGATTTATACATATTAAATGAGGTAGATAAACAGAAAATGACAGAAATAACAAAAGGAGAAGACACCTATCAAAAGATAGAAAATGAAATATCTAAAATAGCAAAAGATGATGATAAGGAAAGAATATTAGAAAAAATAGATAAGCATTGTAATAAACTACTTAATATTGGTGGATACGAAAATGAAAAGTTTTATAAAGTTGGATTTATGGATGGAATTAATTTGATTATTGAATGTATAGGAGGAAAAACAAGATGTTAAGTAAATATGGAATCTTATATAGTAAATACTTAGAAGAATATAAACCAATAACATATCAAGAACTGATAATGAATGGAACAATAAATGATTTTTTAGAATTAAAAGATAAAGAATTTAATGATTTAAGGAATTCTATTATAATGGAATTAAAAAACAAATATAATAAACCTAATACATATAGCTTTATAGAACTAGTAAACTATAATAATTTTATTTACAATAAAGCAGATGAATTAGTAATTTGGACAATATGTCCAAAAATCATAAAGACTTAGATAGAGTAAGAAAAAAACACAGAAAAATAATCTAAAAAATGTCGGACAAAAATCTGACATTTTTTTGAAAATCTGACAAGGTAAAGGCTTTGCCTTTAAGTGTTTTATGGGTGTATGTCAGACACCTATTCTTGCACTATATAATAAAATAAGTTAGGATATAATACTGTAAAAAAATAATAGAAATTTGTTGAGAAAACAAATTTTTTATGATATAGTAAGTAAAGTATGGAGGAGTAAATGGAAAATATAGTTTTTATGAGCATAAAAGAACAACATGTAAAAAGAATTTTAAATAAAAGCAAGAATCATGAATTTAGAACTAGAATTCCAAAAGAGAAAGTAGACTATATATGGGTATATGTACCAACTCCAATTAAAGAATTGAAATATATATTAAAAGTTAAAGAACCAATTTCAACCCCAAATAAAATTATAGTTGAAGGATTTGGAAACGATAAATTTAACGAGGAAATTGGAACTAAATATGCATTTCCTATTGAGAATATGTATGAAATAAACAAATCTATTAGTTTAAACGAATTGACGAAAAAGTATCAATTTACAGCACCTCAATCATTTGCATATGGTAGAAAATATAAAGAATTAATAATGAATGTTGAAAAGATAGGAATGAAACAGATTTTTTAAGGAGAGAATTATGAAAAAAAAATGTATAGAACTATTTGCTGGAGCTGGTGGATTAGCTTTAGGATTAGAAAAAGCTGGATTTGAAGAAATAGGATTAATAGAAATAGATAAAAAAGCATGTGATACTTTAAGACTAAATAGACCTAGTTGGAATGTCATAGAAGAAGATATTGTAGAGTTTTCAAAAAAAGACTTATTAAAAGAATTCAATATAAAAAAAGGAGAACTAGATTTATTATCAGGTGGATATCCTTGCCAATCCTTTAGTTATGCTGGAAAAAGATTAGGAATTGATGATGTAAGAGGAACAATGTTTTATTATTATGCAGAATTTTTAAGACAATTACAACCTAAAATGTTTTTGGCAGAAAATGTAAAAGGGCTAACAACTCATGATGGTGGAAAGACCATGCAAACAATGTTAGATGTTTTTAAGGAGTTAGGCTATGAAGTAGAATGGAAGGTTCTAGATGCATGGAATTATGGAGTTGCAGAGAAAAGACAAAGAGTTGTAATAATAGGTATTAGAAATGACTTAAAAGATAAAATAAAATTTGAGTACCCAAAACCACATGATTATAAACCAGTATTAAAAGATGTACTAAAAAATGTTCCAAAGTCAGAAGGTGCAAAATATCCAGAAAAGAAGAAAAAAGTATTTGACTTAGTACCACCAGGAGGGTATTGGAAGGATTTACCAGATGATGTAGCAAGAGATTATATGAAATCTTGTTATTTTATGGGAGGAGGAAGGACAGGCATAGCAAGAAGATTATCATGGGAAGAACCTTCATTAACACTTACTTGTTCTCCTATGATGAAACAAACAGATAGATGCCATCCAGATGAAAGTAGACCTTTTACAACTAGAGAATATGCAAGAATACAATCTTTTCCAGATAATTGGGAGTTTGCAGGAAAAATGAACGATGTATATAAACAAATAGGAAATGCTGTACCAGTAGAATTAGCCAAAAATGTTGGAGAATCTATAATAAAGGCATTGGGAGGTGACGAAAATGTATGAAATTAATTTTATAACAAGAGAAAATTTAAAAGAACATATTAAAAATACTATTGCTACATACGACCAAACTTTAAACGGAATTGATTTAAGAAAGTTTAATTCAAACATAATAGATCCAATAAAAATGGTATTTGATAGCAAAGTATATAGAAAAAAATTTGAAGAAGTAATAGAAGCCGAACTAGTTAGACAAAGAGATAGAACAAATGTTAATGCAATAGGATACTTTCATCAAAACATTTTTAAATACATAGATAACTGCACAGTACCAGAAAAAGGATTTGATGTAATATTCAAGAAGTCAGAAAAAGAAAAAATATATGTGGAAATGAAGAATAAGCATAATACAATGAATTCAACATCTTCTCAAAAGACATATACAAGGATGCTTAATAAAATTGCTAATGATAAAAATGCAGTATGCTTTTTAGTAGAAGCAATAGCAAAACATAGCCAAAACATAGTTTGGAAAGTAAAACTAGATGGAGAGAATATGGAAAATGACAGAATAAGACGTGTTTCTATGGATAAATTTTATGAAATAGTTACAGGAGATAAAGAGGCATTTTATAAAATGTGTATGATACTTCCAGAATTGATAGAAGAAATAATTAATGAGAATAAAGAATTACAAGTAGGGTCTGATACAGTAGTAAATGAGTTAACGGAGAAAAATCCAGATTTATTAAAAGCATTATATTTGTTAGCTTTTAAAGAATATGGAGGATTTGATAAATTTCAATAATTTAAAAGAAAGGCAAAATGAGATATATATTTTATATTAATTTTATTTTGCTTTTTATTATGAAAAATTATAGTAAAAGGAGATGAGGTTTTACTTGAGTGTTTTTAGCACAACTTGGGTTGATGGAAAGATTAATGATATAAATAAATTCATTGAACTTAATCCGTATAGAAAATTTACATATATATTAGATACCAATTTTGTTATATATGTGAGAAGTTATGTAGAAAATAAAGAAAAATTTAGAAGAGAAAATACAAAATTATATAATGAATTTATAGAGACCGTAAATTATTTAAAAAATCAAGATTCAATTTTTTATCAGTTTGCTTGTGAGGAATCTTCAAGGGACAAGATACAAGGTAAACTTAATATAGAAAAATATAAATATACTGTAAAATGCCTAAATGCAATTTTGAATAAAAATTTTGATGATACTATTATTACAGATGATTTTGCATATGAAATTATTGAAAATAGTAAAATAAATGTAATAAGAACTAATAAAATGTTTGGAATAAAACTAATGATAGCATATGCCAGTTTGATGAAAGCGTTTATAATAAAACAATTTGATAATGATTTATCTAATGAAGAAAAAATTTATAAATATATTAATTTTTTAGATACAGAACTAAATATAATGTCTCCTATGGAAAGTACTTTTGCTTTTCATTATTTTGGAAATAGGTCTGGTATTCTGAAGAATGTTAGAAAGACTAATAGTATAAATCAAATTATGGATAAAGTATATGCTGCAGGAATTGATTTAACATTGCCAACAATTTCAGCTCAATTATCAGATTATGCTAATTATAATATTGTTCCTATTTTTATAACTTTTGATAAAGGCATAAAACTAATTTTTGATTCATTACTTATAATTAAAACTGGACTATGGAATGGAAAAGTTATTCCTAAATATAGTTATAAAGTTTTTTATGATTCAGGATGGAAAGATGAAGATATAGTAAGGATATCCAATAAATTAAGAGAAATATTTGAAAGGAGAGAGAATCAATTTAATAGAGGAGAAAAAACAATAAGTAATGAAGAACATTTTTTGAAAATGTGTAGTAAGTTAGAAGCCGAATTAAAGGAAAGTATAAATAAAAATAACTAGAAATTAGTAAAAAACTAATTATCTAGTTATTTTTTTATGAATTTTTATAAAAATTACCGGTTTTTAAGTTATTAGTGACATATACCTAGTAGATAAAAAAGTAATAAATTTTTTATCTATTAATAAAATTAAATATCAAAAACATAAAAGGAAGGTAATTTTGAAAATGCCAAAAAAGATTATCGAATATCTAAAAAAAACAGAAAATCCATATCAAATAAAAGTTGGAAATATGGTTGTAAATTTAGAATATTCTAAAAATTCTAAAAAGTTTAATGAATGTATACTAAATATTTTAAAACAAAAGAGCAAATTGGGCTGATTTTTGTAATTGGGTACGTTACACTATATATAGAAGGGAGGTAAAAAAGCTAATGGCAGGAAGAAAATCAAAATATTCTTCTAATGAAAACATAGTAAATAAAAAAATATGGTCAGTTGCACTATATATAAGATTATCGCAAGAAGATGAAGACAATCGGAAAAGACAAGCAAGAAAGTAATAGTGTAACAAGCCAAAAAACATTACTAAATGAATTTGTAGAAGAACATGATGATTTAATAGTTTATGATACTTATATAGATGATGGATTTACAGGAACAGACTTTAATAGACCTTCATTTCAAAGATTGCTAGAAGATATGAGAAAAGGAAATATTAACTGTGTTATTGTAAAAGATTTATCAAGACTTGGAAGAAATTATATAGAAGTTGGAAATTATATAGAGCAAGTTTTTCCATTATTTAATATAAGATTTATTGCCATTAATGATTTTGTAGATAGTTTTAAAAATCCATCAAGTACAAATACAATTTTAGTACCATTCAAAAACTTAATTAATGATGAGTATTGTAGAGATACTTCAATAAAGATTAGAACATCATTAAACGGAAAAAAGAAAAAAGGAGAATTTATAGGAGCATTTCCTTCTTATGGTTATATCAAAGATCCAAAGGATAAGCATAAGTTAATAATTGATGAAAGTGTTGCAGATATTATAAGAAACATATTTGATTGGAATGTAAATGAAGGACTAGGAAAAATAGCAATTTGTCATAGATTAAATGATTTAGGAATATTAAATCCTACAGGACATAAGAAATTAGAATTAAAACAAAATTATAACAACTATGGAATACAAGATAATACATATACTTGGACACCTTCTACAGTACGAAACATTTTAAATAATGAAGTATATATAGGCAATACTGTTCAAGGAAAAAGAAGAACGAAAAGCTATAAAGTGCATAAAGTGGAACAAGTGCCAGAGGAAGAATGGGTAAGAGTAGAAAATACCCATGAACCAATTATTGATAAAGAAACATTTGAAAAAGTACAAGAACTGAGCAAAAGAGATACGAAAGTATCTCAAAAAACAAAAGAATTATCAATATGGGCAGGTTTTCTAAGGTGTAGCGATTGCAAAAGAGCAATGAATAAGAAAAGTAGTACAAATAAAAGTGGTAGCAAGTACGAATATTATATTTGTAGTACCTATAGAAAAAAATCAAATAACTTATGTACAAAACATTCTATTAAAGTGGAAAACTTAGAGAAAGCAGTCTTAAAAGCTATTAATTTTCATATTGATTTATTAATTGATACAGAAGAAATCGTACAACAAATAAATGAAAGTACATATCAAAATACAAAAAATGAAAATATTGAAAATATGATAATTACAAAACAAAATGAGATTTCTAAAATATCAAATTTTAAAAGGACTCTTTATGAGGATTGGAAAAATGAAGATATTACAAGAGAAGAATATTTAGAATATAAACAAAAATATGAAAATGATATAGAAAGGCTAAAGAGAAATATAGAAAGGTTAGAAAACGAAAAACAAAAGTATGAAAGTCAAAGCATAAGTAGTAATGAATGGATAGAAAAATTTAGAAAGAAAAAAGGAATTACAGAATTATCAAGAGATATTATGATGGAACTAATAGATTGTATATATGTAAAAGAAAATGGAGATATAAAAATAAAGTTTAAATTTGAAGATGAATTTAAAAGGTGTTTAGAATACATAGAGAATAATAAAATAACATTAGAGAAACAAGTAGCAAATTTGTAGAATTTGTGTTGTTATAATGACCCAAGGAGGAGGTGTTGCAGCACCAGTTGGAGGTCAAGTTTTTAGTGAAATATTA
>CAOJQV010000037.1 GCA_948441945.1 uncultured Clostridium sp.
TTATTCTCTAAAGGATTTACTGTTTACTTTTCAATGTACTTTTTGTTCTCTTTTTTGTCGTAGAACGATTATTATTATACTATGCATTTTTTTTATTGTCAACACTTTTTCTAAAAATTTTAAAAATATTTTTTTAGTATAATTTTATGTCTATTTTTTAAAGAGACTAAATAAAATATTAACACCTTTTTTTGACAAAGTCAATACTTTTTTCTACATTTTTCGTTAGGATTTTTTACCAAATATTTTTGTATATAACCTTATTAAAAAATCCTTTATAAAATATATTATTGTAAAAACAAAAAAGTTCCTATATAAATAGAAACTTTTTTATTCTTCCTCAATTTTAATTCTAACTATTCTAACTAAGCCATTATCATCATATTCTAATGAAACAGTATAAGTATCATTATTATCTTCCAAATACTCTAGAATTTCATTTTCTTTCGTTTCATTTTTAGAATTTTCTTTTATAGAAACCAATATTTCTGAAATATTCTCTTCGTACTGTTTAGCATCATCATTATTAGCTTTGAGTCTATTTAAATTTAAATCTTCTATTGTTCCATCTTTCAAAAGTATTTTCATATCATCAAAATTATTGGATAATGTCTGTGTTAATGTTACTATATTATCTTTAGTTAAATTACTACTTGCAAAAAATTCAAATTGTGAATTAAATCTTGTTCTTTCTATATCTGTAACTCCTGTATTTCCTGGCAGTTGAACTACATTTTGCCTTACAATTCCTAAATTTCTAAACATATTTTTATAATCTTCTAAAGTTACTTGTTGTAATAAATTATCCAATTGTTTTTTTGAATTTTCATTTAAAATATTTACAATATCTTGTTTTCGTTCTTCTTCTAATTCATCTAATACTACATTATCTGTTTCTAATGTTACTTTATCTTCCAATTGTTCCTCAAAGTCTACAACATTATTAATTGTTAATGTTGATTCATATCTTTGATTTGCAATTTTGATATCTGTATTATTTTCTAGATGATTATTTGAATAATTATTTCTATGTTCAATACTCATATATTTTACAATTTCATTATCTTGTTTGTCTTCATATTCTACTAATATATTAGAGTCATTTCCTTCAAACTTAAAATATCTTTCTTCTGTAACTTCTTCTAATTTTACTTGATTTATTTTAAATGATTTTTCATTATATATATCAAATATAATTTTGTTTGCAGTTCTTTCAATACTTGTTCTTACTGTCTTCCCTTTACTTTCATAAACAGTAATTTTTACTTCATCATTTCCAATATTATTTCTTTGTATTTCTTCAATTGTTTCTTGTATATAATCTACAAATAATTCTCTTGCACTTTGCTCTGTGCTAATAAATTTTTTAATATTATTTCCAAGTTCATCTATTTTAGCTAATATTATTTCATCTTCTTTTATCTTTTCTAAAATTTTTATATATATATTATTATATTCTTCAATATTAAGTGTAATTGAATATGCATTTGCTTGTATATCTTTATCATTTATTGTAATTAAAGTTTTTTTCTGTTTATTATACCTTTCTTTTGTTACACTTGTTTTTATAATATTTGTATAAGCATTTTTTAAATTTTCTTTTTCTTCGTCAGAAAAGCTAATTATTTTACTTATTTCTAGACTTGGTAAAATTTCTTCTAAATCATGTATCTTAAATGCTTTTATATCTTTATTATTTTCTATATTATTTGTAGATACAAATTGTTTTATTTTATTTAATCTTACTGCATAGTTATCATTATCTTTTAAAGATTCTACTCTAAATAAATCTTCATTTTGTGTTCCTACTGAAATATCTCTATAATAATATTCATTTGTTTTATCTATATTATTTGTAGCTTTTATTCCTATTTTGTTAATTATATTATTTGTTTTTTCGTCACTTGTTCCTATGTTTTCGATATATTTAATATTTGCTTTTACTTCTGAAATATAAGGATTTGTTTCATAAAGTCCTTCTGTTTCAACATTAGAACCACTTTTTAGAGAATCTAATACTTCAAAGTTTTGAACAAAATACTTTGCAAATAGTACTTCACTTGATTTAAACATATCTGTTGTAAGATACATAATTAATAACATTATTCCAGTAATAATTGTTATGCTAACTGAGGCTATTATAATTATTATTTTATTTCTTGGACTCATAAATTTCCTCCTAAATCATTGGTACAAAAGTATTATATATTTTTTCTTTATTTTTAGCAATATATTATTTTAAATTTCTTTGTTTAAATGCTTCATAAACAATTATTCCTGTTGACACAGAAGCATTTAAAGATGTTACTTTCCCTTTCATTGGTATTTTTACTAAAAAGTCACAGTTTTTTCTTACTTTATCGCTAATTCCTGTTCCTTCATTTCCTATTACTATTCCTAGGGCTCCTGTTAAGTCTTGATTATAATAGTATTTTTCAGTATTTATATCTGTTCCACATATCCATAGCCCTGCATCTTTTAATTTTTGAATTGTATCTGATATATTTGTAACTCTTGCTACCTTTATGTGTTCTACAGCCCCTGCTGAAACTTTATTTACTGTGCTATTGACTGATGCTGCTCTTCTTTTTGGGATTATTATTCCATGTACTCCTGCTGTTTCTGCTGTTCTAATTATTGAACCTAAATTATGTGGGTCTTCTATTCCATCTAATATTAATATAAATGGGTCTTCATTTTTTTGTTTTGCTTCTTCTAGTATATCTTCTATTTCACAATATTCATAAGGTGGTACTATTGCTATTACTCCTTGATAATTTTGATTTTGTGCCATTTCGTCCATTTTTCTTTTATCTTTTTCTACTAATATAATTCCTCTTTCTTTTGCTATTGCAATTATTTTATTAATAGAACCATGTTTTTCTCCTTTTGCTATAAATATTTTATTGATATCTTTTTGACTTTCTAGAAGTTCTAAAACTGAGTTTCTTCCTTCTACTTGGTCATCATAATTTTTTTGTTCATTTTTATTTTGCATATTGCCTCCTAATTTTCTAACATTTTAAGCATAAGTTGTAAGTCTCCTTTTAAAGGGATTACTTCCCATCCTAGTAATTCATCTGAATATGGTTCATAAATATCATTTTTTAGAAATACTTTTTTATTATGATAAAATCCCAGTGCTATTTCTGCAAAGCTGTTTGGTCCAATGTAATTTTTTATTTCGCCTTTGTCTTCATTAATAACTAATATTGAATCAGTTTTATTATTTGCAATTTCTGAAAAGTGTAACATTGAGTGTTCTTTTTTTCCATTGGTACTAAAAATTCTCTTGGAATTACTACTTCATATCCTTTATTTTTTAAATCTTGTCCTATTTCTATTACTTTTTCTTTAAATTTTATACTTCCACATAAAACAATTCTTTTCATTATTTTACTTACCTTTCTTATGTATTTTTATTCATCATCTAATTTTAATACTGATAAAAATGCTTCTTGTGGTACTTCTACATTTCCTATTTCACGCATTTTTTTCTTTCCTCTTTTTTGTTTTTCTAATAGCTTTTTCTTTCTTGTAACATCTCCACCATAGCATTTTGCAAGTACATCTTTTCTCATTGCTGATATTGTTTCTCTTGCTATAATTTGTCCACCTATTACTGCCTGAATTGGTATTGTGAATAATTTTCTGGGTATTACTGTTTTTAATTTTTCTACCATTTTCTTTCCTCTTGTATAGCTACTGTCTTTATGTACAATAAATGAAAGTGCATCTACTGGTTCTCCATTTATATGAATGTCTAGTTTTACTAAGTTTGACCTTCTATAATCTTTAAATTCATAGTCAAATGAAGCATATCCTTTTGTTTTTGATTTTAAGTTATCAAAAAAGTCATATATTATTTCATTTAATGGCATTTCATATATAAGTGTAACTCTATTTTCGTCTAAATATTTCATATCTATATATACTCCACGCCTATTTTGGCATATTTCCATAATGTTTCCTACATATTCTTTTGGTGTTAAAATATTTGCTGTTACAAAAGGTTCTTCTATATAAGATATTTCTTGCGGTGTTGGTAGTTCTGTTGGGTTATAAATTTCTTCCACTTCTCCTGTTGTTTTATATACTTTATAAATAACTGATGGGGAGGTTGTAATTAGTCCTAAGTCAAATTCTCTATCTAACCTTTCTTCAATTATTTCTAAATGTAATAATCCTAGAAATCCACATCTAAATCCAAATCCTAATGCTGCTGATGTTTCTTGTTCATATTCTAGTGCTGCATCATTTAGTTTTAATTTTTCTAATGCTATTTTTAAGTTTTCATATTCGCTTCCGTCAATTGGGTATAATCCGCAATATACCATTGGTGTTACTTTTTTATATCCTTTTAATGGCTTGTCTACTGGATTATTCGCAAGTGTTATTGTGTCTCCTACATGTATGTCTGATAAACTTTTGATGCTTGCTGCTATATACCCTACTTCTCCTGCTTGTATTTCATTAGTTGATATATAAGAACCTGGTGTAAAATATCCAACTTCGGTTACTATAAAGGTTTTATTGGTTGCCATTAGTTTTATTTCGTCCCCTACTTTTACTTTTCCATCTATAATTCTTACATGAGCAACTGCTCCTTTATAATTATCATAATATGAATCAAATATTAAACATGATGTTTTTTCATTTTCATTTCCTTTTGGTGCTGGCAAATCTGTTACAATTCTTTCTAGCACTTCTTCTACATTTAACCCAGATTTTGCTGATATACATGGTGCATCTTCTGCTGGAATTCCAATTATATCTTCTATTTCTTTTTTTACTTCGTCTGGTCTAGCATTTGGCAAGTCTATTTTGTTGATTACTGGTAATATTTCTAAATTGTTATCTATTGCTAAATATACATTTGCAAGTGTTTGGGCTTCTACTCCTTGGCTTGAGTCTACCACTAATATTGCTCCATCACACGCAGCTAAGCTTCTTGATACTTCATAATTAAAGTCTACATGCCCTGGGGTGTCTATTAAATTTAATTCATATTCTTCTCCATTTTTTGCTTTATATATCATTCTTACAGCTTGTGATTTTATTGTAATTCCTCTTTCTTTTTCTATTTCCATGTTGTCTAATACTTGGCTTTCCATTTCTCTTTTAGAAAGTACTCCTGTCATTTCTATTAATCTGTCTGCTAATGTTGATTTTCCATGGTCTATATGTGCTATTATACTAAAATTTCTAATATGTTCTTGTCTTTTACTCATTTTTCCTCCAGTGTGCCATTGGGGACGTCCCTTTTTGGCACATATTTTATTATTACATATTCTAACATATTAAAAATAAAATCACAATAGAAAATTTATTTCAAGTTTTATATTGTGACTCCTTCATACACATTATATACATTTTTATATCCCATATTTTCTAATATTTGTTGTGCTCTTTGACTTCTATGGCCTGTTGAACAATATACTATTATTGTTTCTTCTAAATTTGGTACTTCTAATTGTATCTTTTTTCTAATTTGATAGTCTGGTATACAAATTGCTCCATCTATATGCCCTTCTCTATATTCTTGTGGACTTCTTACATCAATTATAACAATTCCTTGTTTTTGATAATTTTCTAGTTCTTCCTTACTTATATCTTTTTTATCATCAAAGTTTCTTTTTAATTCAAAATTTTTTTCTATTTTATATTTTATTCTTCTAAACATTTTTCCACCTTCAAAATAATACTCTTTTATATTATATTTAAAAATGCTCTTTATTGTTAAAATAATATTCTTATTTTTAACAAATTATGTTCTCTTTTTTTCGTTATGTTTCCTATTTTTTTTGTAATTTTTTATTGTTACTATTTTATGTTTTTTGTGGAAACTGTGGATAACTTTGTGAATAACTTGATTTCGCCATCTTTTTAAAAAAAGTTATTCACATCAATCTGTGAATATTTTATTTTTACAATTATTAACATTTGCAAAAAATATTTTATGTGTACTTTTTTAAGCAAATTTTTAGGGAACTTAAATCATTGATTCAAGTTCCCTCTTCTCCTCTACTCTAAGAGCCGTGCTTTAGCTGTGTCAATCAGTGCTTGCATTTCTTCGGCCTGTTCTATCAATTGAACTAATATTCTATTCTGTTTTATTTGTAACACTTTATATACTTGAACAGAATATTCTTTATTTAATTTAGTTACTTCAATAACTATATCATTCTCATTGATACGAACAAATTCTGTATTATCCTTTTTACCAATTAACTTTTTTGGTTTAAAAGTGTTTGTTGCATATAACACTGATGTTGTTTTTGTCGCTTTCTGTTTTACCATTGGTACATTTTTAGGATTATAGATTAATGGTATATTTTTTTGCCGTCTACTTGCCATAATGTATGGTCTCCTTTCACTTTGAGAAGTTTTAATTTATATATTAAATATATTACCATATTATGTAAATTTTGTCAATTTGTAATATTCTTTAAGTTTCGGTATTTTTTGTCTTATATGTGGACAGTGTTAATGTTGCTGGTGTTAAATGATTATAAGCTGATTTGCATGAAAGAAAAAATAGGAATTATTATATAAAAAACTGAGGAATGTTCACGGAAAAAAGTTATATTATATTTCTTTTTCATTACACAACTCGGCTTAATACATAACTTAGAAATTCTAAATCAAATTAATCAGCACCCTCATGTAATGAGATTCCCTAATTAATTTGATTAAGAATTTCTACAGTTACTCCATGGCACATTCGTTGTTACATTTAAAAGAAATATAATATAACTTTTTAACCTGAGTGAAAGAGGCTCAGTTTTTTATATTAAAATTCCATTTTTTCTGTAATAAACAGAAGCTTATAATCATTTAACACCAGCAACATTAACACTGTCCACATATAAGACAAAAAATACCGAAACTTAAACTAATATTCTAAAAAAACTTAAAATAAACTACACACACTATCTCTAGTATTGTAATAAGTGGAAAACCTATTACAAATGCTGCTTTTTGTGTCTTATGCCTAAATGTATACATTCCTGCAACAGTTCCTATTCCTCCACCTAGTGCTGTAACAATAAATAATGTTTTTTCTGGAATTCTCCATTTTCCCTTTTTGGCTTTTTGTTTATCTATATACATTATTAAAAATCCTATTATATTAATTGCTATAAAATATATAATTATATTTTTAGTTGTAAATATATTCTGTATTTCTTGCATACGCTTTCTCCTTCTTTTTACCTCTATAATGTCCCAAAAGTAAACGTCCCTTCTGGGACATTACCCAAATAAACTCATCTGATTGCTTTGGCTCATTCCCTCTAAACAACCAAATTGTTTTAGTACATCTGCTCCTGAGTTTCCAACTTTTGCTCTTATTTTCATATCATCTATTGACATGAATTTTCCATCTTTTCTAGCTTCTACAATTCCTTCTGCTGCAACTGTTCCAAATCCTGGTAAACTGTTTAATGGTGGTCTTAGCTTGTTGTCTTCTATTGTGAATTTCGTTGCTTCTGATTTATATAAATCTACTGGCAAAAACTCAAATCCTCTTTCATACATTTCTAATACTATTTCTAAATCATCATACATATCAAGTTCTGCATTTGTTGCTTCTTTCTTTTGATTTTTGATTTCTATTTCTTTCATTTTGTTTTTTACTTTTTCTTTACCAAATATCATATATTCTGCATCAAATGCTTTTGCTCTTATTGAATAGTATGCTGCATAATATGCAAGTGGTATGTGTACTTTAAACCAGGCTATTCTAAAGGCATTTGTTACATAAGCTGCTGCGTGTGCTTTTGGGAACATGTATTTTATTTTTTCGCATGATTTTATATACCAGTCTGGTACATCATGTTCTTTCATTAGTGGTATATATTCATCTTTCCATTTTGGTTCTTTTCCTTTTGCTACTTTTCCTTTACGAACTGATTCCATTATTTTGAATGCTTTATCTGGTGGTAGTCCTTTTTTTATAAGATATATCATTATATCATCACGACAACATATTGCTTCTTGCAATGTTACTGTTCCTTGCTCTATTAATGTTTGCGCATTTCCTAGCCATACGTCTGTACCATGTGATAGTCCTGATAAACGTATTAGCTCATCAAATGTTGTTGGTTTTGTGTCTAAAAGCATGCCTCTTGCAAATTTTGTTCCATATTCTGGTATGCCATAAGTTCCAATTTGTGAATGTATTTGCTCTGGTGTAACTCCTAAGCTTTTAGTTGAATTAAATATTGACATTGTTTCTTTGTCATCTAGTGGTATTTCTGTTGGAGCAATTCCTGTTAAATCTTGTAACATACGAATTACTGTTGGGTCGTCGTGTCCTAGTATATCTAATTTTAATAAGTTTCCATCAATTGAGTGATAATCAAAATGTGTTGTAATAATATCTGAATTTGCATCATCTGCTGGATGTTGTACTGGTGTGAATTCATAGATTTCTCTTCCTTTGGGTACTACTATTATTCCACCTGGGTGTTGTCCCGTTGTTCTTTTTATTCCTGTACAACCAACAGATTGTCTTTTTATTTCAGCTTTAGTTGTTGGAATTCCTCTTTCTTCATAATATCCCTTTACATATCCAAAAGCTGTTTTATCTGCAACAGTACCTACTGTTCCTGCCTTAAATGTTGTTCCTTTTCCAAATATCACCTCTGTGTATTTATGTGCTTTTGCTTGATATTCTCCAGAGAAGTTTAAGTCTATATCTGGTTCTTTATCACCATTAAATCCTAAAAAAGTTTCAAATGGTATGTCCATTCCATCTTTTGTTAGTTTATGTCCGCATTTTGGACATTCTTTATCTGGTAAGTCAAATCCATTTTGCACTCCATAGTCTGTAAAATCAGAATATCTACAGTTTGGGCATCTATAATGTGGTTGTAATGAGTTAACTTCTGTTATACCTGTCATAAATGCTGCTAAAGATGAACCTACTGAACCTCTTGAGCCAACTATGTATCCATCTTCATTTGATTTCCATACTAATTTTTGTGCTATTATATACATAACTGAATATCCATTACTAATAATAGAATCTAATTCTTTATCAAGCCTTGTTTGAACTATTTCTGGTAATGGGTCTCCATACATTTCATGTGCTTTTTCATAAGCTATATTTTTAATATCTTCTTCACATCCTGGAATATGTGGTGGACATTTTTCAGGAGAAATTGGACTTATTTTTTCACACATATCTGCTACTTTGTTTGTATTTGTTACTACTACTTCATAAGCTTTTTCTTCACCTAAATACTTAAATTCTTCTAACATTTCTTCAGTTGTTCTCAAATATAGAGGTGCTTGATTATCTGCATCATCATATTTTTGTCCAGCTTCTAATATTCTTCTATATACTTCATCTTGTGGATCCATAAAGTGAACATCACATGTTGCAACAACTGGCTTATTTAGTTTTTCTCCAATTGCTACTATTTTCCTATTTATGTCTCTTAAGTCTTCTTCATCTCTCATAGTTCCATTTCTAATTAAAAATTGATTATTACCAATTGGTTGAATTTCTAAGTAGTCATAGTCTGCTGCTATTTCTTCAATTTCTTCATCTGTTTTTCCAAGTTCTATTGCTTGGTATAATTCTCCTGCTTCACATGCGCTTCCTAAAATTAATCCTTCTGAATATTTTTTATATAGACTTTTTAAAATTCTAGGTTTTCTATAAAAATAATGTAAGTGTGATAAAGAAATCAATTTATATAAGTTTTTCAATCCAACATAATTTTTAGCTAAAATAATTGCATGATATGTTTTTAATTTTTTATATTCCTCTTTTTTAGCTTCTGCGTCTGCTGCTACTAAGTCAATATCATCTATAGTTTCTGCACCTTTGTCTTTCAACATATCTAACATAATTCTAAATACTTTTACAGTTGTATCAACGTCATCTAAGGCTCTATGTGCTACTTCAACTTTAATTCCTAAATTTTCTGCAATTTTTCCTAATTTATATTTTTTATAATCTGGAAATAAATCTTTTGCTAAGCTTAAGGTATCTAAATATGTATATTCAAAATTATATCCTAATACTTTTGCATTTTGCTTTAGAAATCCAACATCAAAATTTGCATTATGTGCTACAATTACTGTTTCTTTTGGATTTCCTAAAAATTCTAACATTTTTGGAAATACTTTATCTATTGTTTCTGCTCCTGCTACCATATCATCTGTAATATTAGTTACTTCTGAGACTCTTTGTGGTATATGTTTTTCAGGGTTTACAAAGCAACTAAATTCATCAATTACTTCACCATTTTTAAATTTCATAATTCCTATTTCGGTTATTTTTTCATTTACTGCTGAAAATCCTGTTGTTTCTAAGTCTAATACACAATAAGTTGCATTTAACGGTTGTCCTTTTGAATTGTAAACAGATTTTGCATTATCTGGTGCTAAGTATGCTTCTACTCCATAAATTACTTTTATGTCTGGATTATCATCTCCAACTAGATGATATGCTTCTGGAAATGCTTGCACAACTCCATGGTCTGTAATTGCAATTGATTTCATCCCCCATTTCATTGCTCTTTTTATTAGGTCTGTTGCTGATGTTACTGCATCCATTTGGCTCATTTTTGTGTGCATATGTAATTCTACTCTTTTTACTTCTGCATTATCTTGTCTTATTTCTTTTTTTACTCCTGTAGATTCAATAATTGTATTTGCCATTACAGTTAATTCATTTGAAAATGAATCCATCTGTGCGTTTCCTTCTATTTTTACGCCTTTTACTCCTCCGAAGTCTTTTTATTATTTTTTTTGCTTTATCTTTTTCCAAAAATGCTTTACATGTCAATGTGCTTGAACCATCATATAAATCAAAACTTAATAATGTTTTTCCGGATTTTAGTTCTCTATCTTCCATAAATATAATTTCACCATCTAATGATACTGCTCCATCTTCTGCTGATAGCTCTGATATTTTTGTAAGTGGTGCTGTTATATTTATATTTTTACCTAAAATTAATGGTGTGTCTTCTTCAGCTTCCTCAGGCATTTCTGGAATATCTGCTTCTGTTGCAATAATTACATTAGAAATTACTGTTACATCTCCAACATAAGTGTCTAACCCTGCTTTTCCTATTATTTTTATCGCTTTTGCTTCTTTTATTTTTTCTGTTATTTCATTTCCTTCTTTAATGTCTTTGGCAAATGATTTACAAGTCATTAATCCTGTTCCATCATATAGTTCAAAAATAATCATTCCTTTTCCAGATTTTGTTTCTTTACAGTCACAAGATATGATTCTTCCTTCTAAAGTTACTCTTGCATCATTTGCATTAATGTCTTGTATTTTCTTTCTATTTTCTTTTGTTCTTGATTTTTTTCCCATCAAATATACTTCTGTCTCTTCTAAGTCAATTTCTTCTATATTTTCTGTATATATTTCTTCTGGCATATATATTTCTCCATCTTGTGGTGGTATATAGTCTGGGTCATTATATTCTTGTATTTCTTGTTTTTGCTCTTTTTTATCTTCTGTAATTTCATTATTTTCAAAAACATAAGAAACAGATTGTTCTATTGCTTTTTCTTCCATTTCTTTTATTTTTTGTTCATATTTTATTTCATCTTCTTTTTGGAATATTTCTTGCAGTTCTATTTTATAATCTCTATTTAATAGCTTTTTTATAACCTTTTGCAATTCAATATCAGTTTTTCTAATTTTTAAAAACTCTGCACCTTTAATATGCATTTTTACATTGATTACATTATCTTTTATTTCAATATCACTTTTCAATAAAAGCATTGGTTTCATTAGAGGATATTTGTGTGCCATATAGCAAATGATATTTCTCCACTCTTCTTCTACTGATTTTATTCTTACATCATCAGCATATTTTACTACCATATCAATATTTTTGAAATTAAATCTTTCTATTAAGAATTTTTCAAAATACCATATTTCTTTTATTTCTATATACTCATTAGATTGTATAGTAATGCCTAATGTGTTTGTTTTTTTTATTACATCAAAATTACTTACTTCTGCTTCAATTATATTTGCTCTTGCTTCATAATCACTAAATATTTCTTTTACTTTTTTTGACATCCTTTTTGCTCCTTTTTCACATTTTATCATAAATTGTATTTTGAGAAAAGCGAACATTGAAAAAACACTCTGAATTTTTACAAATCCAAAGTGTTTTTTTATGAAACATACTACTTAATACTTTCTGGAGGGTTCTCACATACCTGGTTTCCCACGGTACATGAGGTTTTGCAGGCAGACTGGCAAGATGTTTGGCACTCGCCACATCCACCATATTTCACACTTTTTGTCAATTTCCCTTTTGAAATCGTTTTTACATGTTTCATTTTCTGTACCACCTTTCTAATTAGTTAGAGGTTTTTTTGGTTGCCTAAGCTTATAAAAAGCTTATTATATAATATATACTCATTTATTGATTCTGTCAAATTTTATTGATTTTTTCTATTTCTTTTTCATCTAGTTTTGTTATTTTAGATATAAGGCTTATTGGAATTTTTTCATTCAACATATTTTTAACTATAATTTGTTTTTCTTTTTTTGCTTCTTTTCTTGCTTTCTTAACTCCAATGTCAATATACATTTGATTTTCTTTTCTTATCATTTCTATTACTGCTAACATTTCTTCATCTTCTCCCTTCAATTTTTTTATTAATTCATTTGCTTTTTCTTTTCCTATTTTTTTCTCAAAAATTATTCCTATTATCCTTGTCATTACTTCTTTTTCCTGTTCTTTTATCTTTGGTATTATTTTTTCTATATACTCCAATGTTTCTTTTGTATTTCCTGATTTTTCTAGTAACATTAATTTTGATATTAATGTTTCATCTTCTATTAATTCTTTTTCTGTAAATTTATTTACATCTACTAAATTGTAGTTCGATAAATTGCTTTTCACCCCCTCTAATTTTTCTTGACTTTCTTCTATGTATTTATGCTTCTCTGTTTTGAAATATCTTATTTACAAAACTACTATTATATTTTTCTAAGTCTTCTTCTTTGAATTTTTTGTTTAGTATTTTGTTTATAAATTTTGTGACATCTTTTTTATTATCTAATAATGTTCTGAATATTTTGTCATGTTCTTGTTCTATAACATATTCTGGCTTTTCTTCTTCAACTCTTGATATTTCATAATTATCTTCTTCTATTCCCCATATTGCTTTAAATGTTGGGTAATGTTTTAAATATTGTTTATAAGTAAATATTTCTATATAGCTTCATCTCCTTTATTATAATTTTATTTTTCTTATTTATCAATATTTATTTTGTAGTTAATGTCCCAAAAGTAAACGTCCCTTTTTAAGATAGCTGTTCGAACGATAGTGATGCTATAGCTGTTGAGGCTTTGCCGATTACAGATATAGTATACAGAGTAGTTACAGATATCTTATGCCTTGTGCTGGGACATTTTGTCCTCATCTCCTTTTCTCTGTATTTTTTCTTTCTTGGAATTTTTATTGCTAATGAATTTTGCAATAATTTTTGATTTAAAATATTTTGAATTAATATGCTTTATAATACAATAAAATGCCGAACTTGGCAATGATTATTTGATAATAAGTAA
>CAOJQV010000038.1 GCA_948441945.1 uncultured Clostridium sp.
GCACCACATGATGCAGCATCATATACACTTTTAAAAGAACAATTAGAAGAAGTTATGAACACATTAACACCAAGAGAAGCAAAAGTTCTAAAATTAAGATTTGGATTAGAAGATGGAAAATCAAGAACACTAGAAGAAGTCGGAAAAGAATTTAATGTAACACGTGAAAGAATTAGACAAATTGAAGCAAAAGCATTAAGAAAACTAAGACATCCAAGTAGAAGCAAAAAATTAAGAGATTATATGGGATAGAGGGAAAATATTCCCTCTACTTTAGAAGGTGAAATATGGAGCAATTTAATCAAATAATAAATTGGATAAAAACAAATATAACACTTACAATAATAAGTGATATAGGAATTGCAATTTTAATCTACCTAATATTTAGAATTGTAAGAAATAGATTAGCTTATATAATAATTAGAATATTTAAATTAAAAACAAAAAATAAAAAAGAAATAAAGAATCATCCTTTTTATAATCCACTAAGAGGATTTTTCTTAATGCTTGGAATTTATTTAGCAATAATGTACTTAAGAAGACCATTATATTTAAATGATTGGATTATTTTCGCAACCAACAAAATATTTAGAATATCAATAATTTGTTTATCAGCTAATGCTATTGCAAATAGTCTAACAATAAACAACAGATTTATGAACCATATAAAAGAAAAAATGAACCCAGAAGTAGAAGACTCTATGTTTAGATTTATTTTAAAAGCAGTTAGAGGAATTATATATATAATTGCAGGATTTTTATGCATTACAGAATTAGGATATGATTTAAATGGGTTAGTAGCAGGATTAGGAATAGGAAGTGTAGTCATAACATTAGCAGCACAAGACACAGCAAAGAATCTATTTGGTGGATTAGTTATATTTATGGATAAACCATTTGTAGTAGGAGACTGGATTCAAATTGACAAATATGAAGGGACTGTAGAAGATATTACTTTTAGAAGTACAAGGGTAAGAACATTTGAAAATTCAGTTGTAAATATCCCAAATTCAGTACTTGCAAATGAATCAATCATAAATTGGAGTAGAATGGAAAAAAGAAGAAATAAAGTAAATTTATGCTTAGATTTAAATACGCCATTAGAAAAAGTAGAGAAAGTACAAAATAGAATTAAAAGTATGTTAATTGAACGTGACAAAATAATAGATGATACAATAATAGTCAGATTTGACAATATAACAGATAATGGAATTAATCTATTAGTTTGTACTTATACAGATTCAGTAGATTATACAAGCTTTTTACAAGAAAAAGAGAAGATAAATTTTAAGATTATGCAAATCTTAAAAGAAGAAAATGTAGAACTAGCCTATGATACTAAAACAGTATTTGTAAAATAAGCAAGATAAAGGTGAGATTATGGATAATTGCATTTTAATTGTAGATGACGAAGCAAGAATGAGAAAATTAATAAAAGACTTTTTAATATCTAAAGGATATAGTATATTAGAAGCAGAAGATGGAGAAAAAGCACTAAATATTTTTGAAGAAAATCAATCAAAAATAAATCTAATTCTTTTAGATGTAATGATGCCAAAATTAGATGGATGGTCAGTGCTAAGGCAAATAAGACAAACTTCACAAGTTCCAATAATTATGCTAACTGCAAGAGGAGAGGAACAAGATGAATTATTTGGATTTGAATTAGGAGTTGACGAGTACATATCAAAGCCATTTAGTCTTAAAATATTAACTGCAAGAGTAGAGGCAATTCTAAAAAGAACAAAAGTAAACATCAAAGAAGTTAAAAACTATGGAGGAATAGAAATAGATAAAGAAGGCAGAAGTATTTCAGTAGATGGGAAAGTATTAGAACTTAGCTTAAGAGAATATGAATTATTATTATACTTAGTAGAAAACAAAGACATTGCACTTTCAAGAGATAAAATATTAAACAATGTATGGAACTATGACTACTTTGGAGATTCAAGAACAATTGACAGCCACATAAAAAAAGTAAGACATAAATTAGGAAAAAAGGGGAAATATATAAAAACAATAAGAGGTATAGGATATAAATTTGAATTATGAAACAATTAGAAGAAAAAATTAAAAAACTATTTTCATCAGTAAAAGTTAAACTATTTTTTACACTAAGTTTAACAATATTATCAATAATCATATTTCTAATTATTGTAAACACTTTTGCATTAGAAAACTTTTATTTATATAGCAAGCAAAAAACGCTAAAAGCTGTTTACGAAAAAATAAGTGGTTACTATTTAGGAACAAACCAAAATACAAATGTAGAAACAGAATTAGAAAAAATATCAGTTAGAAATAATTTTGACATATTAATTAAAGACAACAATGGAATTAATGTATATACAACTAATAAAAGTTTTTCATCAGTTATAGGGACAATAAATGATATTATTGACCAATTTAATAATGGGAAAGAACTTGAAAAAAACGATAAATTTTATATAAGAAAACAAGTAGACTCCAAAAATGGAGTACTGTATATGATGTTATCTGGAAAATTAGAAAATGGGTATTTTGTATACATACGTATACCAGTAACATTTATACAAGATAGTGTAAGTATATCTAATAATTTCTTATGGATTATAGCAGGAATTGCTATATTAATAGCAGGTATTATAGTAACAATTGTATCAGATAAATTTACAGGTCCAATATTAGAACTAAATAATATAGCTAAAAAGATGTCAAATTTAGACTTTAGTCAAAAATATAATATAAAAGAAACAAAAGATGAAATAAATGATTTAGGAAAAAGTATTAACAGCATGTCTGAAAAACTAGAAAAAACAATAAAACAACTTAAGAGTACAAATATAGAATTAGAAAAAGACATAGAAGAAAAATCAAAAATAGATGAAATGAGAAAAACATTTATATCTGATGTATCACATGAGTTAAAAACACCAATTTCATTAATTCAAGGATATAGTGAAGGTCTATTAGAAAATATAAACTCAGATGAAGAAAGTAGAAAATTTTATGCAGAAGTAATATTAGATGAGACTAATAAAATGGACAAATTAGTTAAACAACTATTAGAACTTATGAAACTAGAATATGGAAAAAGAGAATTTAATAATACAACATTTAATATAGTTGAACTAGAAAAAGAAGTAATTAGAAAGTCTAAAGTAATGTTAGAAGAAAAGCAAATAGAACTTGAATTTGATGAAAAACAAGAAATACAAGTAACAGCAGATGACTTTTATATTGAACAAGTAATCACAAACTATTTAACAAATGCAATAAAAAATGCAGAAGAAGTAGAAAATAAAAAGATAATAAGAATATCTAATACAATAGATATAGAAAAAAGTAAAGTATGTGTCAAAGTATTTAACACAGGAGAACACATATCAGAAGAAAACTTAAACAGAATTTGGAACCGTTTCTATAAAGCAGATGAGTCTAGAAATAGAGAAGATGGTGGAACAGGAATAGGACTATCATTAGTAAAAGCAATAATGAATAATTACCAGAATAAGTATGGTGTAAATAATGTGGAAAATGGAGTAGAATTCTACTTTGAATTAGATTTAAAATGAGACAATGTCCCAAAAGGGACGTTTACTTTTGGGACATTAACTACAAAATAAATATTGACAAACAAGAAAAATAAAATTATAATAAAGGAGATGAAGCTATATAGAAATATTTACTTATAAACAATATTTAAAACATTACCCAACATTTAAAGCAATATGGGGAATAGAAGAAGATAATTATGAAATATCAAGAGTCGAAGAAGAAAAAGCAGAATATATAATAGAGCAAGAACATGACAAAATATTTAGAACACTATTAGACAATAAAAAAGAGGCTACAAAATTTATAAACAAAACATTAAAAAAAAAATTCATAGGAAAAGAATAAGAAAAATATAATAGTAGCTTTATAAATAGGATATTCCAAAATAGAGAAGCAGATGTAGGAAAACAGAAATAGAACGCAAAAAAATACATAGAAGAAAGCCAAGAAAAATTAGATGAGTTGAAAAGTAATTTATCGAACTACAATTTAGTAGATGTAAATAATTTTACAGAAAAGAATTAATAGAAGATGAAACATTAATATCAAAAATAATGTTAATCCAAAAGATAGTCAAGAAGTAGTGAGATACATAGAAAAAATAATACCAAAGATAAAAGAAGAAGAGAAGGATTTAATGTCAAGAATGATAACAATGATTTTTGAAGAAAAAATAGGAAAAGAAAAATCAAAAAAATACAAAATAATAAATAATAAACAAACACTGATAAAAGTAGTGTTAGAGCTACTTTTGTCGAATTTTGCGACGAAAAGTTCTTTACAAATATAAAAAAATGATGTAAACTAAATATAGTTTTTAATCAAATAACACAAAAGTGTTTTTATCAAATTAATTTTTTCGAAAAAATAATTCAATGAAAAACTTAATAAGGTGGGTGAAGAACATGAATGATTAGATATACTACCAGATATGTTAATATTGTTAGTTTATTAATAACTATCATAATTTATATTTTTTTAAGTTGCTCTATTACAGTACTTAAAAAAATTGATTTCAAATTATCTTTTATCTCTAATCTATTAAAAAGAAATATTATTCAAGTAGAATTAAATTCTAGCAATATTAATCAAGAAACAAAAGAAAATTTAAAAATTCAAAATAGTTACCCCAATAATACAAAAGAAAGCAATTGGAAAATATCAATACCAATCATATCATTAGAAGCTGAAATATCTGAAGGCACAAGCAAAGAAATTATGGATAAGTATGTTGGACATTTTAGTGAAACATCAAAAAGTATTGGGAATATAGGACTTGCGGCACATAATAGAGGATATGAAGTTAATTATTTTAAAGAAATAAAGAATTTAAAAGAAGGAGATGAAATAATTTATAAATATAATGATTTTAATAAAACCTATTTGGTTGTAAAAAATAAAATCATAAAAGATACAGATTGGGAAGATTTAGAACAAACAGAAGAAAATCAAATTACACTAATAACATGTGTAGAAAATGAACCAGAGTACAGAAGATGTGTACAAGCAACAGAAAAAAAGGAGGAATAAAAAAATAAAGAAAAAAATTTTAACAATAATAATATTTTTAAGTTTAGCTATTTTTACAATAGCAAATTCAGTCAAAGCGATTGAAATTAATTCAGCAAATATTTATTCATTAGGAGACTGTGGAACTCTACTTATGAGAGATGGAATTTATCTAAAATCAGAATATGCACAATATGTAAAAGATGGAGTAAGCTACCCCGCTTATTGTTTAGATAGAAATAAACAAGGTGTAAATGGAGAAATCACTTATGATGTATCAATAAATGAAAAAATATCAGATGTAAGATTATGGAGAGTTGTTATAAATGCATACCCATATAAAAGCCTAGAAGAGCTAGGATGTTTGACAAAAGAAGAAGCATATATGGCAACAAAGCAAGCAGTATACTGTTATATCCATGGAATTAATGTAAATGATTATGTTGCAGTAGGACAAGCAGGGCAAAGAACATTAAATGCACTCCACAAAATTGTAAATGATGCAGCAAACTCTACAGAAATGCCAATTTCAAATATAGTAAATATCATAAAAGAAAACAATAAATTTACAGTTGATAATAAAGAAACAGAATATGTATCTAAAATTTACTCTGTAAAAGCAGGAACAACAATTACAAATTACCAAGTAACACTAAGTAAAACTAATATAGAGTTACCCGAAGGAATCAAAATTACAGACATAAATAATAATATAAAGCAACAGTTTTCACAAAACGAAAAATTCAAAATACTAATCCCAATTAAGAATTTAACACAAAATACAGACTTTTCAATAAAAGTAAATACAAACATAAAAAATAAACCAGTATTATATGGTAGAGCACCAAGCACTTCAAATCAGGACTATGCTTTATCAGCAGGAATGTATGAAGATGCAAAAGGAGAAATAACAGACACTCTTTATAAAAACGAAACAAAAGTAAAAATTATAAAACAAGATAAAGAAACAAAAGAAAAACTAGAAAATGTAGAGTTTAATATTTTAGATAGCAATAAAAAAATTATATATAGCAATCTAAAAACAAATTCAGAAGGAGAAATACAAATCACAAATTTACTACCAGGAAAATATTATATACAAGAAGCAAATGCAAAAGATGGGTACATATTAAAAGAAGAATTGATTGAATTTGATATTGAATTTAATCAAGAACTAACTATAACAATTGATAATTCACTTGATAAAAAGCCAGAAATTCAAATAAGTAAAAAACAAATAAACAAAGAAATTGAAAAAAAGTTGCCAGTTACAGGAATGTAAATACAGTAAAAGGAAGAGATTAAATACTAACAAAACAGTTTTATTTAATTCTTCCTTATTTTATATGCTAAAAACTGAAACTAAAATAATACTGTTTAAGTTTTGATATTTTTAGTCTTATCCTGTGGAAAGTAGCAATGTTGCTGGTGTGAAATAATTATAAGCTGATTTGCATGAAAGAAAAAATAGGAATTATTATATAAAAAACTGAGGAATGTTCACGGAAAAAAGTTATATTATATTTCTTTTTCATTACACAACTCGGCTTAATACATAACTTAGAAATTCTAAATCAAATTAATCAGCGCCCTCATGTAATGAGATTCCCTAATTAATTTGATTAAGAATTTCTACAGTTACTCCATATCACATTCGTTGCTACATTCAAAACAAATATAATATAACTTTTTATCCTGAGTGAAAGAGGCTTAGTTTTTTATATTAAAATTCCTTTTTTCTGTAATAAACAGAAGCTTATAATTATTTCACACCAGCAACATTGCTACTTTCCACAGGATAAGACAAAAAATACCAAAACTTAAAAAATAATACTCCTATTGAAAAAAAATAAAAAAACAGTTATAATAAACTTGTAAAAAAGCGAAAGGAAAAAAAGAAATGAAAAAAAGAAATATAGTAATTTTAATATCAATAATTGTAATAACAATATTATTACTTAGTATTATAATAAACATCACAAAAAAAGGAAAAAGAGAGTATGAAATAGAAAAAGTGGGAGAATATAAATATTTTGTTTTAAAAGAAGATGATAAATATGGAGTAATAGATGCAAAAGGAAACAAAGTAGTACAAGCAAAATATGAAAATATTATTATTCCGAACCCTGAAAAATCAGTATTTGTATGCTATGAACAAGAAAAAACAAAAATATTAAATGAAAAATCTGAAGAAATTTTTACTAAGTATGAAAACATAGAACCATTAAGACTAAAAAATATATCAAGTGATTTAATGTACGAAAAAAATATATTAAAATATAGTAAAAATGGAAAGTATGGAATAATAGACTTATCAGGGAAAAAAATAACAAAGCCTATATATGAAGAAATAAGCACACTTCAATTTAAAGAAGGAGAACTACTTGTAAAAAAATCAGATAAATATGGAGTGATAAATAATAGAGGGACAACTCTAGTTAAACCAAACTATGATAATATAGAAGTTGATAAATTTTATGAAGAACAAATAGAATATAAAAATGCAGGATATGTTGTAAGTAAAAAAACAGACAAAGGATATCGCTATGGATATGTAAATTTGAAAGGTAAAGAAGAAATAGAAGTAAAATATAATGATTTACATAGAATAACAGATATTGATAGCAAAGATATTTATATAATATATGCTGAAAATGGTAAATATGGACTTGCAAAAAATGGAGAAAATATTATTGAAAATAATTATCAATCAATTATATACAATGAAAGCAATAATACTTTAACAGTTGTAAAAGGTAAAAAAAACGGAGTGTTCTCAATAGATGGCAAAGAAATCGTACCAATAGAATATAAACAAATTGATATTACAGGAAACTATATTTATGCAACAGACTCAGATGAAAACGTAAAAATCTTCGAGACTAATGGAAAAGAAAGTGACATAGGAGAAAATGTAGCAATTATAGATATAGAAAATACAGACTATAAAATTCAAATTCAAACAGAAGATGGAAAAACAAACTATTCTATTTACAAAAACAACAGAAAGGTAACTAAGAAAGAATATATTTATATAGAATATTTAGATAGCAATTACTTTATCGCATGTAATGAAAATGGAAAACTAGGAATTATTGATGATAATGAAAAAACAAAAGTAGACTTTAATTACAACTCAATCCATGAGATAGATGGAACAAAGATGATAGAAACACTTAATAACAACACTAAAATAACAGAAATTTACTCTAGCAATATGAACAAAATATGTGAATTACAAAATGCAACAGTAGAAAAACACGAAGACTACATTAAGATATATAATGAAAACGAAACAAAATATATAAACAAAGATGAGCAAGAAACATCTAATATAGACATATTTACAAATAATAAAATATTTGCACAAGAATTCAGAAGGAGATGGGGATTCATAGACAGTAATGGAAATAAAGTAGTAGATTATGAATATGATAAAGTAACAGAAGTAAATAAATATGGATTCGCAGGAATTATGAAAGACGATAAATGGGGAGTAGTAGACAGCAATGGGCAAATTATAATAGAACCAACTTATGAATTAAATGATAATGAGCCAACATTTATTGGAGAATATTATCAAGTTATTTATGGAAATGGAGAAATTTATTATACAAAATAAAAAAACGGGAAATAGGGACGTTCCTTTTCTCCCTTGAAATCGGGATTTGGGGACACTCCTTAAGGTGAGTTTCTCATTTCCCGTTTATAATTGCAAATTTAAAAAGATTTATATATTAATATTCTTAGCAAAAACATAGCTAGGGTCTACCATTGGGCCTTTGCTTTCTAATATTAATATATAAATCTTTTTTAGTTACTATAAAAAACAACAGAAAATGAGATACATACCTTAAGGAGTGTCCCCAAATCCCGATTTCAAGGGAGAAAAGGAACGTCCCTATTTCCCAAAGTAACAAATTTAAGTTTAACTACATAAAAAATAGTAAATACTAAAATAGGGGTGAAGAAAAATTGAAATTAGGATTAGCACTATCAGGTGGAGGAATCAGAGGAATTGCACATGCAGGAGTATTAAAAGCACTAGAAGAAAACAACATTTATATAGATTACATAGGAGGAACAAGTTCAGGAAGTATTATAGCAACACTATATGCAATGGGATATTCACCATACTATATTTACATACTATTCAAAAAGTATGCAAAGGACTTAATTAATCAGAATGCAATATCAACAATTACAAGTATAGGAAGTTTTGTTACAAGTAAAAAAGCGCATTTTTCAGGATTCTATACAGGTGAAGAGATAGAAAAAGGATTTAATGAAGTAGCACTAAGAAAAGGAATAAAAAACATTTCTGAAATAAAGATGCCAATTGTAATCCCAACTGTAGATGTAGAAGACTCACAAGAATATATATTTACTAATAAATTACCAGAAGATATTGAAAATAAAGAAAAATATATCACAGATGTATCAATTGGAAAAGCAATACGAGCTAGTAGTAGTTTTCCAGTAGTGTTTAGTCCATGTGAAATAAATAAGCACAATTTTTTAGATGGAGGTATACTAGACAATGTGCCAGCCATGGAAGTTCGAAAACAAGGAGCAGATAAAGTTATAAGTGTAAATTTTAAAGCAGATGATATTAATAAAAAAAGCACAGTCATGGATATAATTATGAGGTCAATAGATATAATGGGTAATAAAGTATCAGAAGAAAACTTACAAGACAGTGACATGGTATTAACTATTCAAACTGATAAAACAGGATTGTTGGAAATAGAAAAATTAGATGATTGCTACAAATATGGATATAGACAAACAATTAATAACTTAGACAAAATAAAGGAAATAATTAACAATTAACAATAGTAGAAGAATATAATATAAAAAGATATATAAAGAAAAGAGGTGTTACATGAACATTCGATACTTTGACAATAGTGCAACAACAAGAATAAAAGAAGAAGTTTTAGAAGAAATGTTTCCATATTTGAGCATCCAATATGGAAATCCATCATCAATTTATAGTATTGGAAGAAATGCAAAAAGAGCAATAGAAGAATCAAGAAAAAGAGTAGCATCACTTATTAACTGTAAGCCAGAAGAGATATATTTTACAAGTTGCGGTTCAGAAAGTGATAATACAGCATTAAAAGGTATAGCCTATAATAATTTAGAAAAAGGAAAGCACATAATAACTTCTAAAATAGAACACCCAGCAATTTTAAACACTTGCGAAAATTTACAAAAACACGGATTTGAAATAAGTTATGTTGGAGTAAATAAAGATGGAATTATTAATCTAGAAGAACTAAAAAATTTAATAAGAAAAGATACAATTCTAATTAGTATAATGTTTGCAAACAACGAAATTGGAACCATTCAGCCAATAGAAGAAATAGCACAAATAGCTCATAAAAATAACATTATATTCCATACTGATGCAGTTCAAGCAGTTGGAAATATACCTATAGATGTTGAAAAAATGAAAATAGATATGTTATCGTTATCAGGACATAAAATATATGCGCCAAAAGGAATAGGAGCATTATATATAAAAAAAGGAATAGAATTTGAAAGATTTATAGATGGTGGACATCAAGAAAAAAATAAAAGAGCAGGAACAGAAAATGTAGCAGAAATTGTGGGACTAGGAAAAGCATGCAAAATAGCTAACCAAAACATAGACCAATACCAAGAAAAATTAAAAAACTTAAGAGATTACTGCCTAAATAAAATAAAAGAAAATATACCTGAAATCCATATAAATGGAACAATGGAAAAAAGATTACCAGGAAATATAAATATAAGCTTTAAAAACGTCGAATCAAATGAATTGTTATTCAGATTAGATGAATTAGGAATATGTGCATCTGGTGGCTCTGCTTGTTCATCAGGAGATAATAATCCATCACATGTATTAACAGCAATAGGAACACCTAGTGAACTTGCAAAAGGAGCAATCAGATTTACATTTGGTGACTTTAATACAAAAGAAGATGTAGACTATTTAGTAGAATCTTTAAAGGAAATAATTAATAATAATTAGATAAAAAGGTAAATTAAGAAGTAGTTTCTTAATTACCTTTTTTCATTGCAGAAATAGCACATTTAATACCATCAACACTAGCAGACATAATTCCACCTGCATAGCCTGCGCCTTCACCACAAGGATAGATTCCTTTGATATTTGAAACTAAATCCGCATCTCTTAAAATCTTTACAGGAGAAGAACTACGAGTCTCCATTCCTGTTAATATACTATCAGGATTATCAAAACCATTTAATTTTGTACCAAAATAAATAATACCTTCCTTTAAGGTAGATGACACAAAACCAGGCATAATATCATTTAAATTAGATAAAGTAACTCCAGGTTTATAAGAAGGTTTAACACTTCCAATAAATTCAGATTTTTTATTATTATAAAAATCTTCAAACCTTTGAATAGGTGCAAAGTAGTTTGAACCACCAAGTAAAAAGGCTTTTTTCTCTAAACTTTCTTGAAAATAGGCACCAGATAAAGGAGAATTACCCTTAAAGTCTGAAGGAGTTACATTTACTAAAACAGCTGAATTAGCATTTTCACCATCTCGTGCAAAATAGCTCATACCATTTGTAACAATAGTATTTTCTTCACTAGAAGAAGGCATGACAGTACCTCCTGGACACATACAAAATGTATAACAAGAACGACCATTACTGCCATGATAAGCTAACTTATAATCAGCAGCAGGCAAATTTAACTTTGTAATAGTTCCATATTGAGACTTATTTATTTCACTTTGTAGATGTTCAATTCTAACACCCACAGAAAAATTTTTAGGTTCTAATAATAAACCTTTTTCATAAACTTTTTTAAATGTATCTCTAGAACTATGACCAATAGCCAATATTAGAACATCTGTATCAATTACTTCTGTAACATTAGTATTTAAATTTAAAGTATAAACTTTAGAAATACTGTGATTTTTAACTTCAAAATCAATAAATTTTGTATTAAATAAAAATCTTCCACCCTTAGAAACTATATATTCTCTCATATTTCTAATTACATTAATTAGATTATCAGTTCCAATATGAGGCTTTGATAGATACAATATTTGTTTAGGAGCTCCAAATCTAACAAACTCCTTTAAAACACTTTGAATATAAGGAGAATTTATGCCAGTAGTAAGCTTTCCATCAGAAAAAGTACCAGCACCACCTTCACCAAATTGGATATTAGAAAAGGGATTTAAAACACCATTATTAATAAAATTATCAACGATTTTTTTTCTTTCATCTACATTAGAACCTTGTTCAATCACAATTGGTTTATAACCATTTTCAATAAAAGATAATGTAGCAAATAAACCAGCAGGTCCAGCACCAACAATAACAGGTTGTGTTGTTTTTTCTATTTTAGGATGAAATATAGGTAATTTGTTTTCTGATATTTTAATAATATTTTTGTATTTTAATAAATTATCTTCATTTATAAGATTTATATCAATTGAATAGGAATAATGAACATCATCTTTTCTTCTTGCATCGATTGATTTTCTAGATATATACCAATCTATAACTTGATTCTTTGGTATTTTGTATTTTGCAATAACTGATTCAAATATTTCTATATCTGATAAATCTTTTATTATTTTTATATTAGTAATTCTTATCATAATAACTCCTTTGATAAATATATTATACAATTTATTGTAATGAAAGTAAATGTTCTAAACTGTTAAAAAACGAATAGAATTAAACAAAAGTATTTCTAATTGGGGGTTTGCTTTATGAAAGGTATATCAATTGATAAACGTGCTATTGAAATTGCACATTATATAATAGATTCAAAAGATACAGTAAGAGGAGCAGCCAAAAAATTTAACATAAGTAAAAGTACAGTACACAAAGATGTAACACTAAAGAACGGTAGAAATAAAGGACAAGCAATTCCACAAAGTATTGAAATTAAAGGAGTTTTCTTAAGTACAAGAAATCCTGTTGTGAAGTTGGGATTGGTAATTAAATAGAAATATAAATAAAGCTTTGAGAGTAAAATTTTAAGGCTTTATTTTTTTTGACCTAAATTTATATAAAAAGCGAATAAAAAAGCCACAAAATTGAACGTGGAGCAAATAAAAACTATACGAAAGGAGGATTGCAAATGCAAAAATTAAAAGGATTATGGATTCCAGCAGAAATCCTATTAAATGAAGATTTATCAGATAAAGAAAAAATAATACTTGCAATAATTCTGTGGTGTTAGAATAGATATATGGACACATTTTATGAGAGAGTGTATAATGGATTAT
>CAOJQV010000039.1 GCA_948441945.1 uncultured Clostridium sp.
TTGACACTGGTTCCTAAGACCAGCGCGTCTACCAGTTCCGCCACATCCGCATATAAAATCAATATCCTATTGACAATAATTATATTAACACACTCAAGGTTTTATTGTCAATAGGATTTATCTAATTTTTCAAATTTTTAATGAAAATTAATCACCCAAATTAATACCAACACTTCTAGCAGTTTTGACTAAATCATCATCCATTGTAACTTTTCTTTGATTACTTTCAGCAGTATTTCCAGAAACAGCACCAATCTGTTTATTTTGTCCAACTACATCTTCCAGTGATGCATAATCTATTTTTCCATTTTTAATTACAACTAAATTGCCAAATTTGCCTTCAATTGCAAGGTTCATAGCAGCTGTTCCATATTTTGTTGATAAAACTCTATCATAAGCCGTTGGAGTTCCACCTCTTTGCATATATCCAAGTGTTGTATTTCTTGCTTCTAATCCTGTTAGTTCTTGTAATTGTTTTGCAACAACTTCTCCAACACCTCCAAGTTTTGTATTATCAACACCTTTTCCATTATCTCTTAAACCCTGTACTGTAATCTCTCCATCTTTTAGTTTTGCACCTTCTGCAACTACTACAATTCCAAAATCTTTTCCTCTTTTTTGTCTATTTTTTATTTTATCCGCAACACGATTTATATCATAAGGTATCTCTGGAATAAGTGCTGCATCAGCACCTCCTGCAATAGCTGCTTCCAGTGCTATCCATCCCGCATATCTTCCCATAACTTCTAATACCATAATTCTATGATGTGTTTCACCTGTTGTATGAAGTCTATCTAATGCTTCCATTGCTACTGATACTGCCGTATTATATCCAAATGTAATTTCTGTACATGCAACATCATTGTCAATTGTTTTTGGAACTCCTATTACATTTACTCCTTTTGTTGCAAAATCTCTTGCAGATTTTTGTGTTCCATCTCCTCCTAAAGTAAATACACAGTCAAATTCATCTTTTTTTATATTTTCTATACAAACATTTGATAAATCTTGATATTCTATTGTTCCATCTTCTTTTTTTACTTTATAATTAAATACATTAGCATTTGTTGAAGAACCTATTATAGAACCACCTTTGTGTAAAATTCCTTCTGCATTACCATCTTCTGCAGTACTTAATTTCACAAAATTATTTTTCAATAATCCATTATATCCATCTATAAAACCATAACACTCAACGCCACTATTTTCAGCTGTTTTTACAATTCCTCTTATAACAGCATTAAACCCTGCTACATCTCCACCATTTGCTAAAATTGCTACCTTTTTAATCATCTTAAATTCCTCCTCTGTTTTATTTATTTTTCCCTTTTTTATAACTTTTAATATTTATACTAACATATTTTTTATTTCTTCATCTTCTTTTAGTTCTTGGCTTAAAAATTGATATGCTCTTTTATCTTGTCCTATTGCAATTTCTGCAATTTCCTTATCTTTTCTTAATCTTAAACTTGCATATTTTATAATAATCCCTTTATTTTCAACAGATGCTTTTACCACATCTTTATCATCTCTTAATTCTTCACTTGCATAATATAATGTTTGTCCATATTTTTTTACACTTTCTAAAATTATATCTTTATCTGCTTTTAATCTTTCTGATGCGTAACATGCTGTCCATGGTGCATTTTTAATTGCTAATAACATTATTTCTTTATTATCTTTTAATCTGTCAGATACAAATTCCATTGTTTCACCATCTTGTGATAATGCTAATTTGACAATTTCTTCATCATCTTTAAATTCAGGTATTGCAAATTCTAGAAGTTTTCCTCTTGTTTTTACAGCTTGCATTACATATTCTCTATTATCTCTATTTTTCTTCATTTCTGTTATTTCTGGTTCTTCCATTATTCCACCTTCTTTGCTATTAGTGCTTTAATCTTAATTCCTTGCTCTGTAAACATCTTTTCGTGCTCTGTTTCTATATTTTTTTCAAATATCTTATCTTTGTGTAAGTTATATGTTCTTGCTATAATTTTAAAACCCGATTCTTCAAAATATAATAAACTTGATGCAAATAAATCATCATCATCTGTTTTAAAATAGATTTCTCCATTAGGTATTAAAAATTGCTTATATTTTTCTAGCTGTCTTGTATGAGTTAGTCTCTTTTTTCTATGTTTTCCTTTTGGCCATGGATTACAAAAGTTAATATATATTCTTTCTATTTTGTCTTTTTCTTCTAAAATAAGTAGAATTCTTTCTATATCAAATCTTGTTAACACAATATTTGTTGGTTCTATATTATTTTCATTATAGATTTGCTCTACATTTCTTTTTGCTAGTCCTAACATTGCATCTACTAAATCAATTGCAATATAGTTGTTTTGTTGATTTTGTATAGCTAAGTTGGATATAAATTGACCTTTTCCACATCCTAGCTCTAAATGGATTGGATTTTCAGGATTTTTAAAAAAATCTTTCCATTTTCCTTTCCATTCTTCTGGATTATCAATATAAAATTTGCTTGCTTCTAACTCTGGTCTTGCCCATTTTTTATATCTAATTCTCATTTTCTTTCCTTCCATTATTAATATAAAAAACCAGAATTAAGATTTTGTACGCGTGCAAACTGCTACAAAATCTAATTTCTGCCATATTTATCTTCTACAGAAAGTTATCATACTATGATAACTTTCCTAGAATATAAAAAAATTATATACATATTTTTAAAAAAAGTAAAGTCAATAATTGTATTTTTTTGTTTAAAATGCTAGAATATTATATATTAAGTGAGGTTATAATTTATGAAATTAGAATATTCTGTTAAATGTGATGGTTTTACTATTAATCATATATTACAAAATGAGTTACATATTTCATCGAGATTATTACATAAATTAATTGTTTTAAAAAAGATATTTTTAAATGGAGTTTTATGTGATACTAGAGAAAAAGCCTTTAAAAATAATATACTTTTAATTAATTTTGATTATGAAGAAGATAGTTCTAATATCGTTCCTACTAAAATGGATTTAGATATTGTTTATGAAGATGAGTGGATTTTAATTGTAAATAAATCTGCTGGCATTGCTATTCACCCTTCTGTTTTACATTATTCTGATTCTTTGTGTAATGGTATTAAATATTATTTTAATTCAATTTCTTTAAATAAAAAAATAAGACCTGTCAATCGTCTTGATTTTAATACTTCTGGTCTAGTTATTTTTGCTAAATGTGAATATATTCAAGAATGTTTGATTTCTCAAATGAAAAAAAATTTATTTAAAAAAGAATATCTTGCTATTTGCGAAGGTTCTTTTGATATAAAATCTGATACAATTTCTTTACCTATTGCACGAAAAGATAATAGTATTATAGAAAGATGCATTTCTGAAAATGGTCAACAATCTATTACTCATTATGAAGTATTAAAAGAATTTAAAAATTATACTCTTATAAAATGCATTTTAGAAACTGGTAGAACACATCAAATAAGAGTTCATTTGTCTGCTATTGGTCACCCTTTGCTTGGAGATACTTTATATGGAAATAAGTCTGATTTAATTAATAGACAAGCATTACATTGTTATAAATTAAAATTTATTCATCCTATTACTAAGGTTGATTTGGAATTTGTGTCAAAGGGGACGTCCCTTTTTGGCATAAAAAAATAATGTGCCAAAAAGGGACGTCCCCTTTGGCACGAAAAAGAGCAAATCTGTAAGCCGGGTTCTGTCTTTAAAAATAGCCATTTATCTAGGATATATATTGCTATATATCTCAAGCCACGCAGTTCAAGAAGGTGTCGAGCAGACTTAATCTTCTTTTTTAGGTGTTGCTCCAGATGGGGTTTACACAGCCCTCTATGTCACCATAAAGGCGGTGAGCTCTTACCTCGCCTTTTCACCCTTACCAATAGTTTGGCGGTTATTTTCTGTTGCACTTTCCTTAGGGTCGCCCCCACTAGACGTTATCTAGCATCATTGCTCTATGGAGCCCGGACTTTCCTCTCGTAATTCCTTTCGGAATTTACCAGCGACTATTCAATTTACTCTTTTTTGATTATATCATATATTTTGTAATTCTTCTAGCACATTTTTGTATTTTATTAAAAAAACATCTCTATCTCTTAATAATACTGCATTTTGCATTTCGTTTATCATTATATAAGCCTTATTTATATTATATTGATTGTTTTTTTCATCGTTATTAATATTTGTTACTAGTTTTCTAAATTCTTGTGCTGCTATGTTGATGTTTTCTGAAATTGTTGACCATTCTTCTTTTTCTATTAAACTATATGCATTTAGTATATATTGTTTTGTTTTTATAATTGTTATCTCTTTTTCTTTTTCTGTACAATTTTGCAAGAATTTAGGTAAATAGTTATATAAAATTGCTAATTCATCTAATGTTACTTCTTTATCTTCATCTTTTACTGCTTTAGTTAGGTTATCATATTCTTTATTAAAATTCATAATATCCTGTTGATTTGTGTTTGTTTGGTATAAATCAACAGTCATTTTATATAATGGTGTATATAAATTTTCTACATCATTTTTTATTTGTTTCCAATTTATTTCAGTTTCATTTGTTAATATTCCACTTTCTTCTAAGTTATATGATTTATTATCAGATGAACTTTCTTCTGAGTTACTCTGTTCAGAATTTTCTGATGAGCTTGATTCTCCTTGATTTCCTGATTGTTCAGAGTTTTCGCCTTCGGAATTTCCACTACTATTTCCTTGCCCTTGCGATGATTCCTTTGAACTACTTTTCTCTTGTTTTATTTTACTTGTTGAAATTTTATAGTTTTCAAATTTTATACTATTTAATTCATTGAATAAATTTAAAAATTTACTTTCTAGAAGTTTTACTTCTTCTAAAGATTTTGATTTTATATCTTCATTTTCTTTTTGACTTTCCGCAAATACCTTATAAATAGAAAATACACATAAAACAATAACTAAAATTAAAGATATATACGCCATTTTTGTATATTTTTTCATATATTAAATCCTCCTATATTTATTATTTACAGCTTTTTTCTAAAATATTCTATTTTAGTTTCAGGTATATTTTTATTATATTTTTAATATAATATATAATAAAAGTAGGAGAATAAATATGGTTTCTGTTAATTTATATAGTGAGAGTTCTAAGGAACTAGAAAGTTTTTTGAGTTCTTTTTACAACACTTCTTTTGATATAGAAAATAATTTAAATTGGGAACATAAATATGATAATCCAATTGAAATAGCTGAAATTATTGGCACTTTTGCTGATAATTCTGATAATTTTAAAATTATGATGTGGATTTGTCTAGATAAAGGTGTTTATGTTAATGTTACAGATGAAAATGCTGATAGCGTAATTAGATATTTATATGAAAGATTTCCTTATTAAGATTATTTTAAAAAAGTTATATGTAATATTAAACACATATAACTTTTTAATAATTTTTATTTTTCTTTTTTTAAGTGTTCTACTGTTTCATCATGATTTTCATCTACATCTGATTCTACTTCAACTGTTTTTTCTAAATTTGATTTTGTTTTTTTAGTTTTGCTTTCTTTTTTTGGTTCTTCTTTTTTCGTTTCTCCGTTATTTGTTTCTTCTTCTTTTTCTATAACTTCAACTTCTTTTGCTGGTTCTATTTTTTGTTTTTTACCACAATTTGGACAATAGTTAACATCTTTTTCTATTTCTGTAAAACATTTTGGACATTGTTTTTTATCTTTTAATTCTAGACATTGTTTCAAATAAGAGTCAATCTCATCACTCATAACATCAATTCTAATGCACTTTTCTTCTAATCCTTTTGAAACATCATATTTTTCTTTTCTTACATGTTTTTGATATACGCATTCACCAATTTCTTTATATACATCATTTATTTTTGATTTTAATTCTCCTATTTTCATTCTTAACTTGGCTTCTTTTGCTACTTTTCCTGTCTTATCAGCTGTTGCTTTATATGCTTCACTTGCTTTTTGACCTAATTTGTTAAAAAATTCCATCTTCTTCTCCTCCTTTTAGCTATCTATTGATAACTCTAATAAAATTATTATATCTTTTATTATAATATTTTATTCCATTTTTTTATCTCTATTCATTAAATTTTTAACAGCTTCTTTTGGGTCTAAATTTTCATACAAAACTTTATATACTGTTTCTACAATTGGCATTTCTACATTATGTAATTTTGAAAGTTCATAAGCAACTTCAATGTTATCAACACTTTCAATTACCATTCCTACTTCTTGTTTTGTTTCTTCTAAAGTTTTACCTTTTCCAATTAAAAATCCAGCTTTTCTATTTCTACTATGTTCACTCAAACAAGTTACAATTAAATCTCCAAGTCCACTTAATCCATAAAATGTTTCTTCTTTTCCACCTAATTCTACACCTAATCTTACAAGTTCTTTTAATCCTCTTGTAATTAATGCTGCAAAACTATTATCTCCAAGGTCAATTCCAGCTGCAACTCCTGCACAAAATGCAATAATATTTTTCAATGCTCCTCCAAGTTCTACACCTTTTACATCATTTGAAGTATAAATCCTCATTTTTTCTGACATAAATATTTCTTGAACATTTTTTAATATGCTTTGATGTTTTGAAGCTACAACTAATGCTGTTGGAACTCCAATTGACACTTCCTCAGCATGGCTTGGTCCAGATAACACCCCTATTCTGGCTTCTGGCATTTCATCTAATATAACTTCATCTAATGTTTCAAGAGAATCTTTTTCAAACCCTTTTCCACATATAATAATTGGTGTTTTTCCAACATAATGCTTATATTGTTTAAAAGTACTTCTTGTAAATTTTGATGGTGTTACATGCAAAATAAGTTCAGCATCTTTTAGTACTTCCTCAAAATCAGTTGAGCATAAGATATTTTCAGGTAAATTAACATTTGGCAAGAATTTACATTTTTTTTCATTATTAATAATATCTCTTTCTTCTTCCATAAAAGACCATATTTTTACATTATTTCCTATACTAGCTAAGTGAATTGCAAGAGCTACTCCCCAGCTTCCACTTCCTATAATTGCAATATTTCTCATTTTTATCTCCTTTTTGAGGAATTTTAGACATGTGTTTGAATCCCTCTTTATTTTATTTTTTAAATGATATTTTGTTTTCTGTTCCTTCTAATATTCTTTTTATATTACTTCTATGATTATATAAAACGATTATCGCTAATATTACACTATATATGAAATATACTCTACCTGTTTTATCATTAGTTAGAACTGTGTAATGTTCATCTATAAATAATGTTAAAACTGGGAATAATACTGCTGCTGTGCATGACCCAAGTGATACCATTCTTGTTAATATGATTAATGCAAGTGCAAATACTAAGCATATTAGTCCTATTTGCCAGTTGCTCATTAATAGTATACCTAATGATGTTGCAACACCCTTTCCTCCTTTAAATCCAAAGAAAATTGGAAATGTGTGCCCTATTATTACTGCTATTCCTGCAACTTGTAATAATAGCTCTGCATTAAGTTCTGTCCATATTTTTCCAATAACAATTGCTATTATTATTGCAACTATACCTTTTAAAATATCGCATAATAATGTGACTGCAGCTGCACCTTTTCCTACAGAACGCAACATATTAGTTGTTCCTGCATTTCCACTTCCTTTTTCTCTTACATCAAATCCTGCTACTTTTTTGCTAATTATAATTGAAAAGTTTATACTTCCAATTAAATATGCAATAATTCCTATAATAATATAAGCTATCATGCTTTTTCTCCTTTCTCACTTTTTTCTCTTACAATAATTCTTACTGGTGTTCCTTCTAGTCCAAACTCTTTCCTTATCTGATTTACCAAATATCTTTGGTATGAAAAGTGAAATAATTCTTTATTATTTACAAATATAACAAATGTTGGTGGTTTTGTAGATGCCTGTGTTCCATAATAAATCCTTAATCTTTTTCCTTTATCTGTTGGTGGTTGTACTATTGCAATTGCCTCATTTATAACTTGATTTAATATTGATGTAGATACTCTAAAACTGTTTTGTTCTGCTACATGATTTATCAAATTAAATAATTTATCTACTCTTTGTCCAGTCTTTGCTGATATAAATATAATTGGTGCATATGATAAATAAGATAATTTTTCATAAACTTCTTTTTTATATTTTTCTAATGTTCCTGTTGTTTTTTCATATTCATCCCATTTATTTACAACTATTATAACACCTTTACCAGCTTCATGTGCTTCTCCTGCTATTTTTGCATCTTGGTCTGTTACACCATCATTAGCATCTATCATCATTAAGCATACATCAGCTCTTTCTACTGCTAAAAGACTTCTCATAACACTATATTTTTCAATTGTTTCATTTACTTTGCTTTTTTTTCTTATTCCTGCAGTATCAATTAAAACATATTTTCCATATTCATTTTCAAATGGTGAATCAATTGCATCTCTTGTTGTACCTGCTATGTTACTTACAATTGTTCTTTTTTCTCCTAGAATCTTATTAATAAGTGATGATTTTCCTACATTAGGCTTTCCTATTACTGCAACTTTGATTGTATCACTATCATCTTCTGATTCATCTTTTTCTGGAAAATGTTCATAAATTGCATCTAGCACATCTCCAATACCTAAGGCATTTGTTGCAGATATTACATAAGGTTCACCTAATCCTAAATTATAAAATTCATAAGCTTGCTGACTATCCTTATCATAATTATCTGCTTTGTTGCAAACTAATACTATTGGTTTTCTAGACTTTTTTAGCATTAAGGCAATTTCTCTATCTGCTGCTGTTACTCCTTGTCTAACATCTGTTAAAAATATAATTACATTTGCCATAGCTACTGCTAAATTGGCTTGTTCTCTCATTTGAGATAATATTATATCTTCTGTATCTGGTTCAATTCCACCTGTATCAACAAGTGTAAAATCTCTTCCTCGCCAATTTGTTTCAGCATATATTCTATCTCTTGTCACACCTGGTGTATCTTGTACAATTGATATTCTACTTCCTGCTAGGTAGTTAAAAAATGTTGATTTTCCTACATTTGGTTTTCCTATTATTGCTACAATTGGTTTTGACATATTATTCCTTTCTGACTCTTTTATTATATAGTGAGTCTCTTTTTATTATTGTAGGTCTTAAAAATGTCCCAAAGGTAAACGTCCCTTTTGGGACATTATCTTCCGGCCTCCGCCTCCTCCGGCCTCCGGCCAAATCCTCCACCTCCAGAGAATCCTCCTCCAGCTCCTGTTCCTGATGAATATATTGATGACATAGATGATGTTATTGAGTTCGAAAAACTTGCACTAAAATTGGTACTCATCATTATGTTCATATATGTGTATGTTGTAAGTCCATTTGTTATATCCTCAAAGTTTGGATATACTATTTTTAATTGTTTTATTACTTTGTCTGCTATTCCAAATGCTGTGGCATATACTAAATATTTTTCCCATATTACTAATTCTGGAACTTCTCTTTTGTCTAGCATTGAGAAATCTTCCATGTATTTCTTTAGTCCTTTCCATTGTTCTTGTAATTCTACTCCTTTTTGCGTTAGTACATTAAGTCTTTTTGCTATTTTGCCACATAATACTGCATTTATTATAAATAATATAATTGGTATTGTAAATAATATTATAGTAAAAAAGAATAAAAATATTGCTGATACTATATATCCTGTTTTTATATTTGTATATTTATTATATTCTTTTTTTATTTGTTCATCAAGAATTTTCTCTTTTACTAACTGTTTTTCAGTTTTTTTATAACTATTTTTTAACAAGCTTTCTGTTGCTGTTGGATGATTCTTTATATAGTTTTCCAATTTTTTTAATGTAATTTCTTTTTCATCTTTAGCTGCTTTATTTAAAAATTCTAATACCGTTTTTTCATCTTGTTTTATTTTATCATCTATTTCTTTACTGAAAATAATTTTTATTGCATCTTTTCCTTTTACATTTTTTTCTTGTTCAATTTTTAAATATCCTTTTAATGTTAAATCTAATATCATAGCTGAGAATATTTTACCAAAATTATATGGTGTATAAGAAGATATTTTTATATCAAGTGTTAATTGAGCTTCTGCTGGTGTTGCATTTTCATCTGGCATGTCTCTAAAATATTTTAATTTTGATGTTGGTTTATATTTTTCTAATCCTTTTAATTTTTTAATATATTTAATCATTTTTATTATAAATATTATACTTAACATTAAATTGATTACAATACATATTACTATTAATATAGTTAAAAAGTTTTTACTAAACCATTCTTTTCTTTGTCTTTTAGCATTTGCTTTATCAGCCCATTTTGTTTCTTCTTTTATTGCTGTTTGTAATATTTCATTATTTTTAGTTCTTCCTGAATTTACAATTAATTCTGTTGGAAATAAAGTTCTTATTTCTACATATCTTCCAGATTTAAAATTGTCTAAATCAAATTCTATTTTATTAGTATCTGTTGCATAGATTGTGCCATTAAGTCCTTCTGTATGTCCCCATACTCTGATTTCTTCTTTATTGTTGACACTACTTGGTAAAATAATATTTCCTGTTATTTTTTTAGCACTTACTTCAAAATCTTTTCCTATAAATTGCCAATATAATTCTGAATAGTCATTATATTTTGTAATTGCATCTTTTACAGTATAAGAAATTTCATACGTTTTTCTTGCTTTGCTATTATCTAAGCCTACTCCCCATCCTATTTCAAAATTGTCATCTTCATTTTCTGTTCCATAATAGTAGTCTTTTTTTACGTGATATGCCCATTCATTGGTTTTTGTAAGATTTTTTTCTATTCCTTTTGTTATTTCCTTTACATTAACATTAGTTATTTCTGCGTATTTACTTTTGTCCTTTTTGAATGTCTTATATAATGTATTTGTTGAACTGATATCTATGTCCCATGTTTCTGTAACATTTATACTGCCATCACTATTTATTTGAACATTAAAATCAATTTTATTAAGATATAAGCTACCTGCTTTAGATACTCCCGATAATCCAAATATTAATATAAATAATATTGATATACTAAGTATAAATTTGTTTTTTAGTTTCATTTTTTCCCCTTTATAATACTTTTTCTTTATTTTACTATAAGTATTTATAAAATGCAAGAAAAAATGTCCCAAAAGGGACGTTTACCTTTGGGACATTTTTCTATTTAGTTTTAATCTATATTTTTAATATAAAATAGCCTCTAATGTTGCATAACTAGCCCCCCAATCATTATCTAATCCAAAAGCTTTAAATGTAATTGTTTGAATTGGTTTATTTTTAAATGTATACTTAAGAACAAATTCAGACCATTCACAAGTATACAATGGTAAAGTACAATTTACTTGGACATCTTCTTTTTCTCCGTCTTCATAAATGACTTCTATAATCCCATTAGATGTAGAATAATTCCATTTTTCATTACCTACATAAAGATTCCATATTGTAGTAATTGAACTTTTCCCATTAAACATATCTTTTGGAACAGTAAATTCCCAGCTCCAATTACGTATACCACTCCAACTACCACCATAAATTCCTTTCATATCACTTGGATTAAATTCCCATACATGGCAACCTGAACTTGAAATGTTCATACCAAGTTCTTCTATTGTTTTTCCAGATTTCGCAATATCTTCAAATATATTATTTTTTACTTCTATCGTGCAAGTTGATGTTGTTCCATTTAATGTTCCTGTTATTACTGATGTACCTAATTTAAGTGCTGTTAATTTTCCATTTTCATCTATTTGTACAATATCTGGGTTGCTACTTTCCCATTTTAAATTGTCTTTTGATGCATTTTCTGGTGTAATCGAATATTTTATATCTCTTTCTGCTCCTACCCATAATTCTTTATTTATTTCATCAAATTCTATACTTATTGTTACTTCTACCATTTTTGTTGCATTATCTGTGCCATATTCATTTTCTGTGTTAACAATAATAATGTATTTGCCCAAATCTAAATTTGAAAAAGTATGTTGTAAATTAGTTTCATTTTCTATTTTTTCTAAATCGCTTTCTTCTCCTTCTTTTCTTATTATATATGTTATTTTTGAGTTTTCTTCATTTCTTATTTTTAATGATACTATAATGTTATTTTTACTTTTTTCTATGTTGAATTTTGTAATTGTTGGTAATAACATTGCTTCTTTTGTTAGCTTTCCTAAATTTTTTTCTATTTCTGGTGTACTTCTATTAATTTTAAATTGCCATCCATCTACTGTTACAATATCTCCTGATACTTCCATATTATTTTCATTTAAATTTTTATCTATATATTCATTTTCATTATATTCTTCTAATTTTCTTGCTTTATCTGATTGCATACTTAATAATACTAATTCTAGTTTTTCTCTTGCTGTTGCTTCACTATTTACTTCACTTGCATTTTGTATCTTTTTTAATAGTCCATTTTCTCTGCTTAAGCTTGATATTGTTGTTCCTGCTAAGATTAAAAGTATTATTATTGTTATGACTAGTGCTATAAGTGTTATTCCTTTAGATTCTTTTAAATTTTTCATTTTTTACTTCTCCTTTAACGCAAAAATAACAATACCAACCTATATTTATTTTAAATATAGGCTAATATTGTTATTTATATTTTTTATTTTATATTCATTTTTTAAATCATCTGTGTGTGTGTGTGTGTGTGTGTGTGT
>CAOJQV010000040.1 GCA_948441945.1 uncultured Clostridium sp.
TTACAAGCTTGATATTGCTTTTTACTATCAAATATCCCCATCTATTTTCCTCTTATTTTTGTTTATTTTTTCATTACTTGTTTGATATAATCAATTTCTTCTTCTGAATTCAGTCTCATGAAAATAGGCTCTCCTTTTTCGATGACTTTAATGTTTGATAATTTGTCATAATTTTTTAAACTTGTCCAGCTTTTTAGTTCTTTATCAGTTATACCTATTTGTCTGAAAATATTATCTGATGTTTCTTCCATAAAAGTTCTAATAAGAATTGCTATTTTCCTTAAATTTTCAATTAAATGATACATAGCAGAACTTAATTTTTCTTTATTTTCTTCTTTTGCTAATGTCCATGGTGCTGTTTCATCTATATATTTATTTGTTCTAGATATTAGATTCCATATTTCTTGTATTGAGTTTGCAATTTCAAAATTTTCAAATAGTTTTTCGAATTTTTCAACTTGTTCTACACATACTTTTTCTATTTCTTCATCTACTTCATTTGGTGTTCCACTATATTTAGGTACTTGTCCTTCAAAATATTTATTTACCATTGATACGGTTCTATTTAATAAGTTACTTAAGTCATTACATAAATCAAAATTATATCTTTGTACAAATTCTTCTGGTGAAAATAATCCATCTTGTGACATTGGCATTTCTCTTAGTAAGAAATATTTTGTTGCATCTAGTCCATATCTTTCAATTAGTGTTTCTGGGTATATTACATTTCCTTTTGATTTACTCATTTTTCCATCCTTCATCATTATCCAGTTATGAACAAATATTGTTTTTGGTAATGGTAAATCCAATGCCATTAAAAATATTGGCCAATATATTAAATGAAATCTTGCTATATCTTTTCCAACTAATTGAACATCTGCTGGCCAGAATTTATTAAATAATGTCTCATCTTCTGACATATATCCAAGTGCTGTAATATAGTTTGTTAATGCATCTAACCATACATATACTATATGTTTTGGGTCTTTTAATACTTTTATTCCCCAATCAAATGATGTTCTTGTTACACATAAGTCTTCTAATCCTGGTTTAATAAAGTTGTTTATCATCTCTTGTTTTCTATAATCTGGTTTTATAAAGTCTGGATGTTCGTCATAATATTTTAATAATCTATCTGCATATTTTTTCATATTGAAGAAATATGCTTCTTCTTTCATTGGAACTACTTCTCTACCACAATCTGGGCATTTTCCATCAACTAGTTGAGTTTCTGTGAAAAATGTCTCACATGGTACACAATATAATCCTTCATATTCCCCTTTATATATGTCTCCTTGTTCCATAAATCTATCAAATATTTTTTGTACTACTTTTTCGTGTCTCTCTTCTGTTGTTCTTATAAAATTATCATATTTTATATCCATTTTTGTCCATAATTCTTTTGCCATATCTGCCATTTCATCTACATATTGTTGTGGTGTTTGTTTTGCCTCTCTGGCCTTTGTCTCTATTTTTTGTCCATGTTCATCTGCTCCAGTTAACATGAAACACTCTTTCCCTTTTAATTCTTCATATCTCTTTATTGCATCTGCTAGTACTGTTGTGTATGCTGTTCCTATATGATATCTCCCGCTTGGATAATAAATTGGTGTTGTAATATAAAATTTTTCTCTCACCTTAATTCACCTTCTTGTTATTATTTTCATTTTGTTTCTATATTATCACATTTTATACAATTTGTCTAGTTTTTTTGTCCCAAAAGGGACGTTTACTTGTGGGACATTTATTTTTTTTAATATTTCCCTTCCTATTTTTTTAAAAGTATGATAAAATACTTTTAAATTATATCAAAAGAAAATGGGAGGATTTAATTATGGAATTTAATAAATGTAGTAGATGTGGAAATTTTTATTTATCAAATGATGATGTATGCCCTAAGTGTCAACCAAAAGATACACTAGAATTTGAAACTTTTAAATCTTATATTGAGGAAAATGGAATTACTGCTAATTTAGATATTTTATCTAATGAAACAGGAATTAGTCCTAAAAATATTAACCGTTTTTTAAATTATGGTGATTATAATAATTCTAATGGTGGAGCAACAACTAACTTATAATAATGAAAGGATGTTTTTTTATGACAAACGTATTTGATGTTTTAGAAGAAAGAGGATATATTGAACAAATGACTCACCCTGATGAAATTAAAGAACTTTTCGGCAAACAATCTGTACCTTTTTACATAGGAATTGACCCAACAGCTGATAGTCTTCATGTTGGACATTTTGTTTCTTTAATGGTTGCTAGCCATATGCAAAAATGTGGACACAAACCAATTATTTTAGTTGGTGGTGGTACTGCAACTATTGGTGACCCTTCTGGTAAAACAGATATGAGAAAAATGCTTACTCGTGAAGATATTGATAATAATGTTACATGTATTAAAAAACAAATTGAAAAGTTTGTAAGCTTTGAAGGTGAAAATGCTGCTATTATTGTAAATAATGCTGATTGGCTTTTAGATTTAAAATTTATTGATTTTATGCGTGAAATTGGTACTTTATTTTCAGTTAATAAAATGCTTGCTGCTGATTGCTATAAGAATAGATTAGACACAGGTCTAACATTTTTTGAAATGAGCTATATGCTTATGCAATCTTATGATTTTTTACATCTATATGAGACTTATGGTTGTAAATTAGAAATGGGTGGAAATGATCAATGGTCAAATATTATTGGTGGTGTTGATTTAATTCGTAAAATTGGAAAAGATGATTCTTTTGGTTTGACTTTTAAACTTCTTACAACAAAGGAAGGTAAAAAAATGGGTAAAACTGAAAAAGGTGCTTTATGGCTAGATGCTAATAAAACATCTCCTTATGAATTTTATCAATATTGGAGAAATGTTGAAGATGCAAGTGTTGAAAATGTTTTAAAATTATTAACTTTCTTACCTATTGAAAAAATAAAAGAACTATCTTCTTTAAAAGATGAAAAAATAAATGATGCTAAAAAAATAGCTGCTTTTGAAATTACTAAATTAGTTCATGGTGAAGATGAAGCTATCAAAGCTGAAGAAGCTTCTAATGCTTTATTCTCAGGTAATGGTAATTTAGATAATATTCCGACTGTCACTTTAGAAAATAGAGATATTTCCATTTTAGATGCAATTATTTTATCAGGAATTGCTCCTTCTAAAGGACAAGCAAGAACATTAGTTACTCAAGGTGGTATATCTTTAAATGATGAAAAAATCACAGATGTTAATTATACACTTTCTGCTGTAGATTTTAAAGATGATTATGCTATTTTGAAAAAAGGTAAAAAAGTATTTTATAAATTAATTTAAAATTAGGAAGTATCCCTTTAATGGTATACTTCCTTTTTTCTAAAATGTCCCAAAAGTAAGCGTCCCTTTTGGGACATTATTCTACTACATTGCCTATTTCATTTACAGTATTGTTAGTTGTTTCATTTTTTTCTTGTTCCCTTTTCTTATCTTCTTGAGCTTTTAATTCTTCTAACGTATCAATCAAAGCTTGTAATTTTTTAATATCAGAACCCATTAATTCCCAATCTTTATTGTTTGTAGACTCTGTTAAATTTTTATTTGCCTTTATAATTGCATCAATTGCACCATTTATGTCATCTGTATTTTCTACTTCAATATTAGAAGCTTCTTTTGATAATAAATTATTCAATGCTTCTGCTAAATTATTACCAATTGCTACTTTATTTCCTGATGCTACAACGATTTTCTTTAATGCTGGTATTTTAGATTCTTCATTTAACATTGTTTGATAAATTGATTCTACATACAGTACTGTATTATTAATAGGCACTACAACCATATCTTTAGTAACCTTTGTTCCTGTTGCATTTAGATTTTGTATTTGAGATGATATATTATCATCTTGTTCTATTTGATTATCTAATTGCATTGGTCCTACAATATTACTATCTTGTGTGTATTTATATAGTTTTAATTTATTACTATTACCTTCTGTTGTTCCTACTAGATATGAAATTAGATTTTGCTTTGAATCTGGAGTGTAAATTTGAATTAATCCAATTTCACTTTTTCCATTATCATCAACCATAGTATAATATGATTTTAGTATTGTTCCTGATGATTTTGCTATAACTGTACTATTATATTTTGCAAAATCCCATAAGTCATCATTTCTATATAAAACATCAGGTTTTACGTTATGATATGCTTTTAAAAGTTCTGCTTGTACATCATATAATAATTGTGGATATACAAAATGTTGTGAAATACTTTCTGGAATTTCTGCATCTAAACTTTCAAATAATGTAGGATAAGTATTTCTGTATGCCATAACTATTGGGTCTGTTTTATCTGTTACATAAAATTTCATTGTTCCATCATAACTGTCTATAATAACTTTTACAGAGTTTCTTATATAGTTTATTTTCTCTTTAATTCCATCATGTTCAATTGATGTGTATTGAGAATAAGGATATTTACTAGATACTGTATAAGCGTCTAATACCCATAAGATTCTTCCTTCTTCTGTTACTACTGTATATGGATTTTCGTCATATAATAAATATGGCATTGCTAATTTTGCTCTTTTTATAATATTTCTATTAATTAGTATTTTACTTTCTTTTGTTACTTCTGAAGAAAATGCTAATTTTAAATCTCCTGTTTTTATTCCTAATAGAATTTTATCAAAGAAATTAAGTTGTAATCCTGCTGTTCCATCATAATTTGATGTATGTTCTACTCCATAATCATCTGTATAATCATATTCTTGTTTATTTTTTGTATTAGTTGCAATAGTATCTTTAGTTTCTAATCCAAAATAAATATTCTGTTGATTAGTTCCTAATTTGTCATCTTTTCCTGTTATTTCTTTTTGAATATATTTTATTCCACCTGTTTCTGTTGTTGATGTTGCTGATGTTAATATTTGTCCAATTCCATGTGTATATTCATAAGTTTTATTATTATATGTTCTTCCTGAGTTTACCATTTCTCTAGGTGACACATAAACTAATTGGTCTTTTCCTGCAATATTATATTTTGCTAAATTAGCATTTTTATAAGAGTAATATCCTGTTCCTGATTGTGTGTCTTCTAATGTTTTTAGGACTACTTCACTGTTAATAATATTAGTATTATCAATTATATTTTTATTTTTTTCTACTTCTTCTTGTGTTATTGTTCCTGCATTTTCTAAATTACTTTCTTCTATTCCAATATTATAAGCATTTTTAGTATAATCAATATTATATGCTAAATATTCTTTTTCTTTATCAAGAGTGTTAGAGTTAACAAATATTAAGTCAAAAACAATCATTACTAGAAAGAATATTACTAAATATCCTGGTATTATAACTAGGTTTTTTAATACTTTTGGAAAGTTGCCTTTTTTGAAGGCTTTTACTGCTCTGATAGAAGTAATAATTATAATAACAGCAAATATTAAATATCCCCATCTTTGAACCATTACATCAGTATATCCTGCTCCAATTACTTCAATATTTTGAGTTGAGTCTGTTTCGTTTTTAATTGTAAGCATTTTTCCATAAGATATATTTGTTGTATTTAATGCTGTAAATAAAGAAATTCCTATTACTATTAAAATAACATTTCTCATTATTTTTTTAACAAGTAAGCTACTTCTTACCATATCTCCATCTACACCATTAAAGTATTTATTAAATATGATAATATAATAAATTACCATGTATATAGTTAAAGCAAAAATAATTCCTATAATGTATCCTATCATTGTTTCTATTAATGGTTTTTGGAACATATAAAACGAAATGTCAAAATTGAAAATTGGGTCTGTTACTCCAAATGAAACATTACTTGCACATAATAGAATTTTATTCATTAAAACATTTGATATAAATGTACTAACTAATAATGAAAGTACTAATGCTAATGATTTATTTAATAATTTTGGTAATTCTTTATTTTCTTTTTCAAAAAATGGTTTTAGACCTTTTTTTATTCCTCTATTTGTAATATATATTAAAATGTATAATAACACAAAATTAATTCCAAATATAATTAACTTATAATTTAGATTTGTTTTAAATACTTGTATATAATTATCTCCTAATTCTTTATATTCTAAGTAATCTCCTTTTATATTGATAAAACTAAAAATAGCAAATATAACTATAAATAATAGTACTACAATTCTTCTTATTTTGCTTTTCTTTTTTTCCATTTAACTTCCTCCAAAATATTTCATTCTTTTTTATATTGTAGGAAAGTTCTCCTAGTAGGAGGACTTTCTGTACAAGATAAATATGGGAATTCATAAATTTCTTTGCGGTTGCCACCGCTTAGAAATTCTTGAATTTGTTTTTTATATTATTGCTCTTACAAAATCTTCTGAATTAAAGATTTCCATATCGTCAATTTGTTCTCCAACTCCTATAAATTTTACAGGTATTTTATTTTCTTCTACAATTCCAATAACAACTCCACCTTTTGCTGTTCCATCTAGCTTTGTTAAGACTATTCCTGTAATGTCTGCTTCTTGTTTAAATGCTTTTACTTGTGAAATTGCATTTTGCCCTGTTGTTCCATCAATTACTAATAATACTTCTCTGTCTGCTTCTTCCATTTCTTTATTGATAACTTTTTGTATTTTGTTTAGTTCATCCATTAAGTATTTTTTGTTATGCAATCTTCCTGCTGTATCTACAATTAGCACATCTGCTTCCATTTCTTTTGTTTTTTTGATTGCGTCATATACAACTGATGCTGGGTCAACCCCTTCTTCTCTTTTTACAACTGTTGCTCCTGCTCTATTTGCCCATATTTCTAATTGTTCTACTGCTGCTGCACGAAATGTGTCTGCTGCTGCTACTACTACTTTTTTTCCGTCTTTCGCTAATCTATTTGCTATTTTTCCAATAGATGTTGTTTTTCCTACTCCGTTTACTCCTATTACTAATATTACTGATGGTTTTGTGTTTAATTTTAAATTTATGTCTGTTATGTCTAATATTTTTTTCATTTCTTCTCTTAATACTTTTTTTACGTCTTCTTCGTCTTTTATATTTTCTTTTTTTATTCTTTCTCTTAAATTAGATATGATTTTTATTGATGTGTCCATTCCTATGTCTGACATTATTAAGACTTCTTCTAGCTCGTCTAAAAATTCTTCGTCTACTTTTCTGAAGTTGCTAAATACATTATTGATTTTTTCGTCAAATGATGTTTTGGTTTTGTTTAAACCTGTTTTTAATTTATCAAAAAATCCCATAGTTCTCTCCTCTTTTTATTGGTGTATAATAAGTATAGCATAAAATCCATAAACTGGCAACTAGTTATTTATTTTATGTTTCCTTTTTTATAAAAATATGTTATAATTCCTTTTGATATTGATAAAAAATTATACAAAATGATTTTACTAGACTTACAATGTAATCAAAATTAGAAGGGGTAATATATGAAAAGATATAAACAAAATGAAACAGATGAATTATCAAATATTCTTAAACAGGATGGTATAATTAGTGTTCCTACTGATACAGTATATGGAATATGTGCACGAATTAATTCAATAAATGCTTACGATAAATTAGTGAATATTAAAAATCGCCCTTCTAATAAATCATTTCCTGTTATGTGTGCAAATGAAGAACAAATAAAAAGTATTGCCATAGTAGATGAAAGAGCTCAAAAATTGATTCATGCTTTTATGCCAGGCCCTATTACTTTAGTTTTAAATAAAAGACCAGAATCGTTTGCATATATTAATAATGGTGGTTTGAGAACTACTTCAGAAATGGCTATACGTATGGCACCTACAAAAGTTTTAGAAGAATTAATTTGTAAAACTGGAAGTCCTATTTTTATGACTAGTGCTAATCAGAGTGGAAAAGCTACTTGTAAGAATTTAGATGAAATTGAAAAAATATTCCCAACTTTGGATGGTATGATGGAAGGTGATGTTTCATTTGGTACAGCGAGTACTATAATAGATTGTACTTCTGAAAAAATAAAAATTCAAAGACCTGGTCCAATTTCGATGGAGCAAATTATGGGAGTGCTTGAAAACTAATGTCTTTTGACAACTCAATATAAAAATGATAGTATATAGATATGAATTAACTAAAATCCTCTTCAGAACTTATTTAGTTAATTCTTCGAATAATAATAGGAGAAAATTATTATGAATATAGAAAAGAAACATATCATTGTATCAGGTGTACCTAGAACAGGAAAAACACTTAGTATTTGTAAAACATTAGCAGAAACTGGGCATTATCAACATGTTATGATGGATTCTATCACACAATCCTTTGAATATATTTTTCCAGAATTAGAAATTTTTGATGGAAAAACATGGAATGTAAGAATGCAAAAAGTAAGTGAAAAATTAATTGATTTTTTAGCTCATCTAGTACACACTGAAAAATATGATGATTTAGAATATCGTATGTTAATAGATATGTATCAGTTAATGCCAGAAGATTATGTTAGAAAAATAAATAAAGAATGTTGCAAAGCATATTTTGTAGGTTATCCTAATGCAAACATAGAAGAAAAATTTAGAAAAATAAGAAAAAACGAAACTAAATGGGATTGGACTAGAAAAGTCAATGATAATGAATTAAAAGAGAAAATAAAAGTATATATTCAAGAAAGCCAACTAATTCAAAGTCAATGTGAAAAATATAATCTACCATTTTTTGATTTTAGTAATAATATAGATAAAAGTACAGATAATATTGTAAAATATATTTTAAAAGATAATAACTATATGTAGAATAGGAAAAACTTGAGGTTTAAATCTACCTCAAGTTTTATTGATTTTTAAAATTCTTGAACTCTTTTTCTTGAGTGTTATACTCCATTTATTTTCTGTCAAGTGAAAAAACTTACGAAACCTTTAATAGTTCGTAAGTTGCTATAAACTGGAGCGTTTTAGGAGGTTATTTGCGAAAAATATGCCTAATAAAAATTTTTTCAATAGCCATTGCATTTTAAACAAATGTTTTATATACTGTTACTATAAAAATATAAGGAGCTGATATCATGAATGAAGATGAAATTAAATTAAAGAATAATGCTATTATTCATAAAGATAATTCTTTGAATAGATTAGACTTATCTTTTCTTAAACATATAGAATTAAATGAATATAAGAAAAGTGATTTATTGGCTTATTGGATAAATGACTTTGCTGAGTATCATGATGAAGAAAGAACATTTGATATTGCAAAATCTGGGATGTATTCTCGTGGAGATGTTATAAAAGTAAATTTAGGTTTTAATATTGGTAATGAATTAGGTGGATTACACTATTGTATTGTTTTAAATAAGTATGATAATACAAGGAATGGTACTTTAAATGTCATTCCACTAACATCTAGAAAAGATAATAAAAAGTATGATTCTTCTTCTGTAAATCTTGGGAAGGAACTTTACAATATATTCCAAAGTAAAATTGAAAAAGAAAAATATAAATTACAACAAATATTAAATGAATTAGAAAAGATAGAAGATATTCCTATTAACATTCAAAATATAATAGAAAAGGAACAAAAGTATATTGAAAAAATGGAGAAAGAAATTTGTAAAATGCAAAAAGATAGTATTGCATTAGTTAATCAAATAACAACAATTAGTAAACAAAGAATTTTTAAAGATACTGTAAGAAGAAATGTTAAAATATCCAATAAATCTCTTGATTTGATTGATAAACAAATTATTAAGTTTTTTACAAAATAGATTTTGTATTTAAAAAGGAGAGTTGCTTTGAACTCTCCAAAATCATTTAGGCTCCCGTCTTACTACATAAGTAGTAGAGGGTTAAGTTAAATATATTTTAACATATAATATTTAACTTGTCAAACTAAATTGACACTAACATTATATGATTATTTATTAAAATTTATACATTGCTCAAATATACGTTAATTTTGATTTTCATTTTTTGATTGCTCTTTTTTGATATTTAAGTTAATTCCGATTGTTGAAATTATTGATAGCATAAATATTATATAAAATATTTTTTCTCCTATAAAGTTACTTAATATTGCAAGTGCTACAAATATAACTACTTCTGTAAAACATAGACTCATTTGTCCTACTGATGATAAAAGGTAATTATACCCTTAATTTAAGTTTTATAGAAAAAATCAACCTTTACAGTTGATTTATCAATGTTTTCGTCTGGTGCGACGATTTTACTTAATGGAGCGAATCACATACAAGTTACGAACTTTGTTCTCTTTCTAAATACAATTATAAATCTAATAATAAATATTTTCAATATCAATTGTAAAAATCATCTAGGTATTCTTCTACTTTAGTTTTTTTGATGTCATCTTTGTACCAATTAATGATAGAATTTATATGATTAATATGAGAAATATATTTTATATCACTTTTAACCAAGATCTTGCTTTTTAAATCTTCTAAAAATTTAATTTTATTTTCAATTAGTGGTATTCTACTATTGCTCCATGATTCAGAGTTTGAGAAGAATGAAATAGATTTAAATATTTCAAAATCATTATTTATTTCTAATAACCATAATATTAATTCTTCTTTAGATTCTTTATCTCTCTCACATATTACATAGAATATGTATTTAATTTTTTCTTTATTATTTTTGTTAGATTCAATATACTTTTTTAACCATGAATTCTGTATTTCCTTGATATCATTATTTGAATGATTAAACAAATAATGTAAATCTAAATAACCAAATTTTGAATCTAATATCTCATTATATATGTTTAATATTATTGCATCTGAATTGCTATCTTTCCATATGTTTTCTATTATCATACTAATTTTACCAGTTCGATGAATTCCTTTATTGTTAATTATTTGTCTAAAAAAATTGCAATTATTTTTGACCAATAAGAATCCCATATATCCTTTATAATCAACATGACTATCGACAATTTTTAAATATAAACATTCTAAAATATCTTTATTATCAAATGAATCATATATTTTTTGAATTTCTTCTAAATTGTCTGTTAAACAATTTGTGTAACTTATCATTAATCCTAATTCATCAGATTTAAGCATTTCATTTGTGTAATTCTCAATTATGGTAGAATTGTATTTTGAATAGTTAATAATTGTTGATAAATTTAGAGTATATTTATTTTCATTATTCTGCTGTTCTTTTAGAAAACTTTCAATATTATCTAAATATTTTACATCTGTAAATGAATCTAGTAGAAAACTTAAAAAGAAATATTTTGAATTACTGTTGCTTTTAACTAGCAAATCAATAACTTCATATTTATTCTCTATTAAAAACAAATAATCTGGATATGATTTGAAAGGACAATCACAATTTAAAAAGTATTCAAAAACTTCGTTAAATATTTCGTATTTATTATTAATAATATATTTAAAGAGTAATGCAATAGAATTTTGAATTTTCCAATTATCAACTTTAACTTTATCATTCTCTACTTTTTTTAATGTTTCAAAAAAATATTTATAATCTATTGGTGATGATTTAACAAAAAGTTCATTTAACTCGATATTTTCTTTATCATAATCATATTTTTCAAAAATTCTTAATATGCTATATTCTTTATTTTGTTTATAATTTTGTATTGATTCTGTAGAAGATATATTTCTTTTTTTGCACATTTTTTCAATAAAATCCAATACTTTGCATTGAGAAATATTAGGGTTTATCCATTTGCAAAATAATTCCTTTTCTAACATTTGAAAATCATTTTTTATAATATCAATTTGGATCTATGTCAAGTTTTTAGACACATTTTTCTACGAGTTTATATTTTTTT
>CAOJQV010000041.1 GCA_948441945.1 uncultured Clostridium sp.
CATACGCTAAGTTTGTATGTTCTATAATTCTTAAACAACCTTCAAATATCATTTCGTGTTCAAGTTTTATAGCATTCAAACTACAAGCCCATTCAATTTTAGAGAGCAATTCTCTTTTAATCTTGTTTTTCTTCTTTACAATGCTAATCATACCACACCATCCTTCCTTTTTCAAGATAAAGGCATTAAAAAAATCAACCTTTTACAGTTGATTTATCAATGTTTTCGTCTGGTGCGACGATTTTACTTAATGGAGCCAATAAGCAGAATCGAACTGCTGACCTACGGGTTACGAATCCGTTGCTCTACCAACTGAGCTATATTGGCGTATATTCCTTTTTTTCTCTACATATTAAATTTTTATTTCTTAACTGTCACAAGCAACTACACTTCGTTTCGCATATAATTCTACCATATCAATTTACTTTTTGCAATAAAAAAATAGTGTGTCATCATTAACACACTTCATTTTTATTTACAAAACCTATGTCTTCCAATGGTAATTGTCATAGGTCTTGACCAAATCCACTTGTTAGTAGCAGTTGATGGATTAAAATAATAAATTGCACCATAACTTGGGTCCCATCCATTTAAGGCATCTTGTGCTGCTTTTCTTGCAGTTGAATCTGGATTCAAATTAATTTGTCCATCCCTAACTGCATCAAATGCACCTGATTGATATATTACACCAGATAATGTATTAGGAAATGAACTACTTTTAACACGATTCATACATACTGCTCCAACTGCAACTTGTCCTGTATAAGGTTCTCCTCTCGCCTCTCCATAAATTAATTTAGCTAATAAATTCAAATTACTATTATAATTTGATGTTGAACCACTAGAAGATGATGACGTCATAATACCCATTGCTTTTAAAGTTGCAGGACCTGCAATTCCATCCACAGTTAGACCATTCTTTCTTTGAAAATATTTAACAGCTTCTAAAGTTTGTGAACCAAAAATCCCATCTACATTTCCTTTATAATATCCCCATCTCTTCAACTTAGTTTGAATTTGTGTAACTTCTGAACCTCTTGAACCATATTTTGATAATGCTTCAATTGTTTCATTTTCCTTTTGATAATTTTGGTATAGCAATGCAATTATCATAGAAGTAACAAATACTATCACAGTTATTATAATTATTATTGCTAATTTTCTTTTATTTTTCATAATAAATCACCTATTATATAAAATTTAAATCATACTAAACTATAGCATGATTTTATCTTGTTATTATTTTGGCAATTTATTCTTTTTTTATTCAATAATGTAAATTTTTATGAACAATATCTGCAAATAACAGTTTCTAAACCAACTTGCAAATCAATCTTTCCACTTTTAAATTCATAATCTAAATCACATAATTCCTGCAGAATTGCTCTTAAATCTTTTTCTTCAAAATATCTTGATTGTGTTTTATATTTAGTAGTTAAAAATGTTTGGTTTGGCTTTAAGTTTAAAGCTACAATTAAATCCTTATTTGTATTTGATGCTATTTTAGTAAAATACAATTTCTTAAAGTGATTATATAACGTAATTAAAATTTTTGCTAATGGTTCTTTTGCATAAATCAAATTTTGTAATACCTGCATTGCTCCTGCAATATTCTTATTTCCTAAATTATCTGTTAAATCAAAAATGACACTTTCTAATTTTTTAATTGATAACAAATCAATATCTTTCTTTTCTATTGTTCCACCTTCGCCAACATATTCAATTAATTTACGAATTTCATTAATCAAATCCTGCATATTAGTTCCACAACATTCCATAAAATACTTAATTGTGTCAGCAGAAATTTCAACTTTATATCCATTACTTATGGTTTTAATCCTTTTTTCTATCTGAAATGGCTTTTGAAAATCAAATTTGCACGTAATTCCGTTTTTATCAATTAACTTAAAAAGCTCTGATTTCTCATCTACTTCTTCTTCAACAAATACCAATACAACAGATTCATTTATAATATTTATATTTTTATCAATATAATCTGTTAATTTTTCTTTTAATTTAGATAATTCTGTGTCTTTCCTTTTTCCCTCTTTTTTTAATAAATTAGTATTTCTTGCAATAATTAGCTTTTTCTCATATCCAAAACTAGGAGTCTCAATATCTGATATAATTTCTGAAATATTTTGTTCATCAAGTAATATATAATTAATTCCTTTTATACATTCACCAAATAAACTTCTTATTTTTTTTAGGCAACTTTCTAATAAGAATAATTCTTCTCCATAAAGAAGGTAAATAGATTTTAAATTTCCTACTTTTAGTTCTTTTTCTAAATTTTCAATTGTCATCTTTTTACCTCCTTTTTTATAAAAATGTCCCAAAAGTAAACGTCCCTTTTGGGACATCTGTCCCTAATGGGACATTATTCTAATAATCTCTGCTACACTCCATGCTTGTGCTATAGTTCCTTTTGGTTCATATGGTTTTGTTGAATCATATATTTCGGCTATGCTTCCGATACATCCTCTTTCAAATATTTCTTTTTCAAATGTTTTTGTTGTCTTTTCCTGAAATGCTTTTAGCTTTTCTTCTAATTTTGTTTTATAAGTTTTTCTTTTTTCTGATTTTATCATGTTTCTTAATGTATCATAATATAGTCCTAGTAACCATGTCCATGTTATTCCTTGATGATAGCTCATGTCTCTTTTAAAGTTGTTTCCTTCATATATTTCTATGTAATTAGGTTCTCCTTTTGCTAATGTTTTTAGTCCATATGAGTTTAATAATTTTTTTTCTACTACATTTAAAATGTTATATGCTTCTTCTGAATTTGGTTCAATTACTGGATATGTTAAGCCTAAGGCAAATAGTTGGTTTGGTCTTATTTTGTTGTCTCCTATTACATCATATAAGCATTTTCTTTTTAGATTGTAAAATTTTTCATTAAATGATTTTTTACATTTTTTTGCTAGGTCTTTATATTTTTTTGTGGCTAAAGGGTCTCCTATTTTTTCTGTTAAATCTGCCATAATCATAAGGCTATTATACCATAAGCTGTTGATTTCAACTGCTTTACCATTTCTTGGAGTTGCTGGTATATCTCCATATTTTGCGTCCATCCATGTATTTTGTGTAATTTCTGTTCCAGATGATATTAAGAAATCATCATCTAAATATATATTGTTATTATCTACGTCTATTCCTTTGCAATAACTTTCAATAATTTTTTGTAGTTTATTATATATTTTCTCTTTTACAAAGTCATAGTCTCCTGTATAATTGGTATATTTTTGGATTTGTTCAAATAATAAAAGTGATGCATCTACACTATTATATAATGGTCTGTTGTCAAATCCTGAATATCCATTTGGAACTAATCCATATTTGATGTCTCTTATCATTGTAAGTAATATTTCTTTTGCAATATCAAATCTTTTGGTTTTTAATAAAATTCCTTCAAAAGCAATTAGTGTATCTCTTCCCCAATCTAGAAACCATGGGTATCCTGCTATCATTGTATGTAATCCAAAAGATGGTCTAAATACAATGAATTGGTCTGATGCTTTTATAAGTGCTTTTTTTAATTCTATTTCTTTTGGTTTAATATCTTTTTCAGTTTGTAATATTTCTGATTGTTCTATTAATTTTTCAATTCTTTTTTCTTCATTTTTCAAAATATCTTCTACATTTATTTCTTCTATGTTTTCTTCCATACCAAATACAAAAGATATACATTTATCTTCATTTGGTTTTATATATATTTCATATACTCCTGGAACATTATGGTCTTCTTTAGGATAAAATCCTCTTTTTTCTTCTTCTATATAAAACATATCTTTAAAAGTATCATTTTCATGTTTTATATATTTTCCTTCTGATGAGTTCATATATACTGGAAAGTCTGATTTTCTGTCTATTATTATTTTTACTTTTGTTTCATTTATTATTTGTCTAATTTCAAAATTATGGTTAGTACTCATTGTGTGAAAATCTCTAAAATTTATAATTGGTGCTATTGTTATTTTTGCAGGTTTATTAGCGTTTTTAATTCTATAACTAATTCCTACTACATTTTCACCATATTTCATCCCAATTGATTTTGAGATTTCTACATCTTCTACTTTGTAGCTATAAGTAGGAAAATATGTATGTTCAAAATTTACTTGATACTGGTATCCTTGTGATATATAATTTTCTCCTACATTTGTGTATAAATTATATTTATTTTCTCCTATTTGGATACTTTCATCTACTTTTGATAAAATTAAAAATCTTCTAGCTGGTGGTGTTAGTGGTGCTATTAAAAGTCCATGATATTTTCTAGTGTTTGCTCCTATTATTGTAGAGCTTGCAAAACCACCAATTCCATTTGTTATAAGCCACTCTTTTTTTAATCCATTTTCTAATTTTAAATTCTCTTTTGTAAATATCATTTTTTCCTCCTTGAGACAGTGGGGACAGGCTTAAAATGTCTCACTTTTCTAGTTAATTTTTGTCGTTTTTTGTATTTTACATTTTTCGACATATTTATGAGACATTTTAAGCCTGTCCCCACTGTCTCAAATTTTATTCTTCATCTAGTCCTTTTAGTATTTCTTCTCTTATTTCTTGAGGAGTTTTTCTTCTCTTTCCTTTTGTTGATTTGAAAATAAGCATTCTTTTTTTGCTTCTATTTCCTATTTTTTTATTTTCTCCTCTATATCTTTCTCTATGGTCAATTCTTGGAGTTTCTTCCTCTTTATGTATTTCTATTTTAGGTTCTTCTTGTATTATTACATTTGTTTCATCAAGCTTAATTCCTTGTTCTTTAAATTTTATCATTTCATCAGATTTTTTTATAGATTTTATTCTTTCACTATATTTGTCTGCAAATTTACTGTTGCTACTTCTTATGTGTCTACCTTTTGTAAGTTCTTCTTGTGCTTGCATGCTTTCTTTTTCCATTTTCTTTTTTATTTTGTTTATTCTTTTATCTTCTCTTAGCTTATTGTTTAGCATTACATATTGTGGGTCATTTTGTTTATCTTGGTATTTTAAGTCATCACATATTAATTCAATAATAGATTCTGCTACTAATTCTGGGTCATGTCTAATACATGTATCTGAAATCATTGATAAATTTCTTTGTAAATATGTGATTCCTTTTACTTTGTCAATATCTGGATATACTAGGTCTTGTCCTTCTAAGTTATATCTTTTTACAAACTCTGGTATAATTTCTCCTGTATCATAAATACAATAGTCTATTATTCCTTTTCCACAATGGTCAATAATTGCATTGATGTGGTCTGAAACTCCATAATCATCTGTTTGCCCTGGTTCTGTCATTATATTACTAATATATACTTTTAATGCTGCTGATTCTTTAATTGCTTTTGCTACTCCATTTACTAAAAGATTTGGTATTACATTTGTATATAAACTTCCAGGTCCTATAATAACACAGTCTGCTGCTTTTATGGCTTCAATGACACCTGGTGCTGGCTTACAGTTGCTTGGATTTAAGTATATTCTATTTATTTTTGTAACTTTTTCATAAACCATTTCTGGAATTTTAGATTTTTCGGTTACTACATATCCATTATCAAGTTCAGCTGTTATATTCATTATATCTGTTGTTACTGGAATTATTTTTCCTGTTATATTTAAAACTTCATTGCTTTTAATAATAGAATCTGCAAAGTCTCTATTTACATTTTTCATAGCGCTAAAGTATATATCTAAAAAACTTAAGTCTTTAAGTTTTCCTTCTGAGAATTTATAGTTAAATAATTCATTAAGTTGTCCTTCTATATTTGAAAGCGAAATAATGCTGTCTTTAATATCTCCAAGTGGCATTGTTTGTAATTCGTTTCTAGATTGAGATTTTGCTTCCCCATAATCTGATACTGTAACAATTGCAGTTAAATTATCAGTATATTTTTTTAATCCTGTAAGTACTGTATTTAGGCCTGTACCTCCACCTATTACAACTATATTAGGTCCTTGATTATATACTTTTTTATTGAATATTAAAGATTTTATATTCACATTTTTTCTGTCATTCATTCTATCATCTGTTGATTCTATTAGTACTTCTAATGTTCTTTTATTTAAATATATTAGTCCTATAACTATTGTTATAAATCCAGCTACAAATGTTATAACTACTAATGCTACTTCTTGAAATGTCATTTGCTTTTTGTTTATTATTTCTGCTATTCCAAAACATATTAGTACCATTCCTACTAATATTAATAAAATCCATCTCTTCATTTTGGCACTTGATTTAAACCATTGTATAATTCCCCTCATTTTCAATTCTCCTTACTATTAAATAACTTTGATTTCTAATTCTATATTTTTTTTGAATTGCTCATAAACTTTTTCTTGCACATATTTTACTAATTTTAACACATCCTCAGCAGTTGCATTGCCTTTATTTATTATAAAACCTGCATGTTTTTCTGATATTTTTGCATCTCCTATTGAATATCCTTTTAGTCCAGCTTCATCTATTAGTTTTGCAGTAATAAAATCTTCTCCTCTTTTAAATGTGCTTCCTGCACTAGGATATTCTATTGGTTGTTTTTCTTTTCTAGATTTAGCATATTCGTTCATTTTTTCTTTTATTTCTTCTTGTTTTCCCTTTTGTAGTAATAGTTTTGTTTGTAAAATTATATATTTTCCACTTGAAAATTTGCTGTGTCTATAACTAAATTCTGATTGTTCTTTTGTAAATGTATGTATATTCCCTTCATAGTCTATTGCGGTTACTTCTGATATAATATCTTTTATTTCTTTTCCATAAGCTCCTGCATTCATAACAGTTGCTCCACCTATTGTTCCAGGAATTCCTGATAATTCTTCAAAGCCTTGTATTTCTTGTTTTAATAGCTTTTGTGCAAGAAATCCAAGTAATACACCACTATCTACTATAATTTCGTATTTATTGTTACCTTTTTCATTTATTTGAATTTCTTTCATTTCTATTTTTGCAACTATTCCTTTTATACCTTCATCTGATACTAATAAATTGCTTCCGTTTCCTATAATAGTTAGTTTTTCGCTATTCTCTTTACAATACTGTAAAAGTTTTTTTAGTTGCTCTATTGTTTTGATATTTATAAATATTTCTGCTGGACCTCCTATTTTAAATGATGTATGTTTTTTCATTGGTTCTAGTTGTTTTATATTTTCTTTTGAAATTATCTTTTCTAAATCTTCTAATTTATTTACTTTCAAATTATTCACTCACTTTCTTTTAAATCTCACTTTTTGAATATATATATAAAGCTTTTTTTGATTTTGTTACTTTTAGTGTTTTGTTTATTACTTCTCCTGTTGAATAATTTACAATAAATATATTTTCTTCATCTATTATTCCTAGTTTTTCTAAGTCTTCTTTGTTTAGTTGTTTATACTCTGTTCCTTTTAAATTTATGTTTTCACCTGAAATAGAATTCATTTCTTCTATTATTTTTTGTACTTCTGTTTTTTCTATTATTGTTCCTGGTAAGCTTTCTTTTGTTAATTGTGCTTTTGTGTTTCTTTCTAATATTGCGTGTTGTACTATATTCAATTCTATTATTTGTACCCCTTCTTCTGTTTCATCTTGTCCTCTTATTGTTCCAGATATTGAAATTCCTGCTAAAATTATGAGTATTATTATGCTTATAACTAATGCTATTAGCGTTATTCCATTGTTTTTTCTTATGTTCATAATTTCTCCTTTTCTTTTCTTGATATAATATATCATTGTTTATAAAAAAATACAATGTTTCAAATTAAAAAACATTGTATTTTTTTATATATTTTTTAGTAATTTGTGAATATACTTTCATAAGTTCCATTAGAGATTTTTCCTATTGAGATTGAACCTGTTCCTCCTGCTCCGCCATTTCCAGACCTACCATATAATGAATCTCCTCCATTAGCTATAATGTCCTTTGTATTTTGAAATGTGTTTTTATAGAATATATTTATTGATCCTCCTCCAGAAGATCCTCCTGCATTTACATTATCATTATAATATTGACCTGGCTTTGTTCCAACAGATGTTATATTATTATTATTTATAATGTCATCTGCATAAATTATTATTAATCCCTCAGTTCCTCCACTTGGGTTTCCTACACCTGGAAAAGCATTGTATCTACAAGTTCCACCAGCTCCTCCATTTTCACTTCCTGCTGTTCCTATGAAGTCACCTGCTCCATCTATATTCCTAGAGCCTCCTCCACTTGTACCTCCTGAGTATGATGTTTCTTTAGCTCCTGCTCCACTCCATTTATTACTACTAGCACTTCCAGAACCACCACCTCCTGTTTGTCTTCCAATTCCATCTTCTCCTTTGATTCCAGCCACATTACATACTGTTGTTCCTCCTGCTCCTCCTTCTTTAGGTACATATTCATAAGTGTTATCATTATTTTTAAATAAATATACATTTTGTCCTTCTGCTTTGGCTCCTCTTGCTGTCATAGTTATTGTTCCATTATTTGTTAGTGTTCCTGTACAATATATAAACATTCCTTTTGGTCCACCATATCCATTTTTGCTTGCATGTGGTGTTAATGTTGTTCCTTCATTTATGTTCAAATCTCCATTTACTTTTATTGCTATCATATTTTGGGCATATTCCGTCGCTGTTGCTACATCTTCTTCTGTTCCAAATTCTGTACTAATATCTATTGTCATATTTTCATTAAATTCATAAACTTGTAAATTATAAGTTTCTTCACTTACTTTTATCTCATATTTTCCTGTTTCTATATTTTCTCTACTTATTGCTTCTATTAAACTTTCTGCTTCTATACTTTCTGTTACTGCTGTACTTTTTATTTTTAAATCTTTTGAGTGTTGTATTATATTTGATGTAGTACTGTTTTCTGCTTTTACTGATATTGTTACTGTATCATCTTCATTTACTAATTCATTTCTTGTTAGATCATAGTCGACTAATGGCATTTTTCCTATCCCTTCTTGCCATTCTCCATTTTTTCCTATTTGATATTGTATTTTGTTATATCCTTCTAGTGGTATGTTATTTACTATTTCTATTGTTTTATAGCCTACTATTTCTGATAGTATATTTATACTGATTTCTTCATCTAGTACATCTTCTGTTACATATATTTTTCTTTCTACTTCTTCTTTTCCAACTTCTTTTATTTTAAATGTTTCTTCTTTGTCTTTTCCTATTTTATAATCTATTGCTACACTTTATTTTCCACTCACTTGTACTTGGCTTCCATCTGGTTTTTCTATATATTCTATTCCTGTTTCACTGTTTATTTTTAACAATACTTTTATTTCTTCTTCATTTTGGTTATCATAGACTAAATAAGAAAATAATTGGTTTTCTTCTGGTTTTTTTATACCTAATATATTTTTTAGTGTTTCTGTGTTATTTTTTAATATTATACTTATTGCTATTATAGCGAACAAAATTGTAATTAATAATATTATTTTCTTTCTCATTTATATTTCCTCCATTTTTTAACGTAAAAATAGATATATACATCTGCAAGGGTTAAAAGTGTTATATTACCCATCTTTTGTATTTCTCCTTTATGTTTATTTATAACACTATTACTTATATTTTGTCAATTCTTTTTTATTCTTTTGGATTTTTTAGATATAATTTTTTGGTATAAATTTTTATACAAAGAATAAAAAATATTCATAAATGCTTTATTTTTCCAATATTTTGTAGTATAATAGAATTACAGTTTATATGAATGGAGATGAATTATATGTGGCAAGTATGGTTAATTATAGCTGGTATATTCTTTATAGGAGAAATTGCTACAGTTGGATTTTTAATCTTTTGGTTTGGAATAGGTTCATTATTTGCAATGATAGCAAGCTTTTTTACAGATAATGTTATAATTCAAACAACAATATTTGTTATTTCTTCAACCATTTTAATATTTGCAACAAAACCTTTTGTTAAAAAATTTGTTGATGTAAAGAAAACAAACACAAATGCTTTTTCTATTATTGGAAAAAATGCTTTAGTAATAAAAGAAATTAACCCTATTCAATCACAAGGTCAAATCAAAATTAACGGTGAAACTTGGTCAGCTGAAAGTGATAATAATGAAGTTATACCAGAAGGTTCAGAAGTTGAAATTTTAGAAATAAAAGGTGTTAAAACAATTGTAAAAGCAATAAAAATTGCTGAAAAATCAAATTAGTTATTAATATTACTTAATTTTAAGTTTTTTAATATATAATAAAATAAGGAGGATTTATTATGGCTTTTTTATTAATTTTATTAGCTATTATATTAGTAATAGCATTTAAATCAATAAAAGTAGTTAAACAATCTGAGGTTTACATTATTGAAAGATTAGGAAAATTTTATAAGGTTGCTGATGCAGGTCTTACAATTATAATTCCATTTTTCGACCATGTAAGAAGTGTTGTAAGTTTAAAGCAACAAACAATGGATGTACCACCTCAAGGAGTTATTACAAAAGATAATGTTACAATTACTATAGACACTGTTGTTTTCTATCAAATAACAGACCCTGCAAAAGCAGTTTATGAAATTCAAAGTTTAAAGAAAGGAATTGAGTACTTAGCAATAACAACAATTCGTGATATTATTGGTAAAATGGACTTAGATGAAACATTTAGCTCAAGAGATGGAATTAACAATCAATTAAGAGTTGTTTTAGATGAAGCAACAGATAGATGGGGTTGTAAAATTGATAGAGTTGAAATCAAAGATATTACACCACCTGCTGATATTAGAGATGCAATGGAAAAAGAAATGAATGCAGAAAGAAATAAAAGAGCTCTAATTTTAGAGTCTGAAGCAGAAAGACAATCTGCAATAACTATTGCTGAAGGTAAAAAACAAGCTGCAATCTTAGAAGCTGAAGCAGATAAAGAAGCTAGAATTACTAGAGCAACTGGTGAAGCACAAGCTATAAAAGAAGTTGCTGCAGCAAAGGCTAAAGAAATTCAAATGGTATATGATGCAATTAAGAAATCTAATCCAGATGACAAATTAGTTCAATTAAAATCTTTGGAAGCTTTAGAAAAAGTCGCTGAAGGAGAAGCTAATAAAGTGTTTATTCCTTTTGATGCAACCAGTGCTCTTTCAAGTTTAGGTGCTATCAAAGAAGTTATGAAAGATAATAAATAGAAAGAGGGAAATAGGGACGTTCCTTAAATCCCCCAAAAAAGGGAATATGGGACATTCCT
>CAOJQV010000042.1 GCA_948441945.1 uncultured Clostridium sp.
ACAATAAAAGAATATAAAGACCCTTTTAAAGGGTAGTAAGTAACAAAAACGCAAATGAAAGTGGCGTAAGCTGTCAAACTGAGACGCTTCAGCGTCAGCTAGTATTAAGGCCTTATAGGCCAATATGGAAATCCCACAGTTATACTGGGGATAATTATTTGTAGTTTCAAATCTCAAGTCATGCTTGATATTTTCTTATTTTTATAGTAAAATAATTAATAAAATAAAGGAGAAGAAAAATGTCATTAAAAGATAAATTACCAAATTTACCATTGTCAATAGTAACAAACAAGATAAAAGTATATGCCTTTGTAGGACCATCTGGAACTGGAAAGAGTTATAGAGCTCAAATGGTAGCAAGTGAAAAAAATACAAATTTTATAATAGATGATGGATTATTAATAAAAGATAATCAAGTAATAGCAGGAGAATCAGCAAAAAAAGCACCGACAAAAATAGAAACTGTTAAACATGCATTATTTTATGAAGATGAAGAAAAACAAGAAATAATAAAAGCATTTAAAAAATATAAGCCAGAAAGTATACTAATCTTAGGAACATCAGATGGTATGGTACAAAAAATAGCATCTAATTTAGGACTACCCGAAATAATAGATACTACATATATCTCAGATGTAGCAACACAAGAAGAAATGGAAACAGCAAGAAAAATTCGTGTTACAGAAGGAAAACATGTTATACCAGTACCTACATTTGAAATAAAAAGAGATTTTTCAGGATATTTATTAGACCCATTACAAATATTCAAAACAAAAGGTAGAGGAAATAAACCATATATATCAGAAAAATCTATAATAAGACCAACATTTAGCTACTTAGGAAATTTCATTATTTCAGATACAGTGTTCCGCCAAATAATAGAATATTTAGCAGAAAAAACAGAAGGAATTCATAAAGTACAAAAAATTAGAGTAGATAATTTTAGAGAAGGAGTAAAGCTATATATGGAAGTCACAATTGTATATGGCTTTAATGTAATAAATGGAATAAAAGAATTTAAAGATAAGTCTAAAAAAGAAATAGAAATGTTAACAGCAATGAATGTTGAAGAATTTGAAGTTGTTGTAAAAAATATATATGTTCCAGAAAAATAAGTATACTCCTAAAAAGAAAGGGATTTTTATGAAAAATATTTTAAAAATAATATCAAGAAGTATTGTAAAAAGTGCAATATATATATATTGTAAAATAGTTTATAGATTTAAAGTAATAGGGAAAAATAACATTCCCCAAAATGAACCTGTAATTATCTGTGGAAATCATAGAACTTATCTAGACCCTCCACTAATTGAAATAACTTGTGGAAGGTATACAAGATTTTTAGCAAAAGAAGAACTAACAAAAAATAAATTCTTTGCTTTACTTGGAATTGTTTTTGATGCCATTTTAGTAAAAAGAGATTCTAAAGATGTAACAGCAATAAAAGAATCATTAAAAACATTAAAAAATGGAGATTGTTTAGCATTATTTCCAGAAGGAACAAGAAATGGTTTAGCAAAAGGAGAAGAAGTAAAAGATGGAGCTGCCTTTTTTGCTATAAGAAGTGGAGCTAAAGTAGTACCTTGTGGAATAAAAGGTGGAGAAAAAGGTAATAAAAAAGTTATTATCACTTATGGAGAACCATTAGATTTTAGTAAGCACAAGGGGAATAAAGATAAAGAAACATTAGATAAAGTAACAGATGAGATTATGAAAAATATTATTAAACTTAGTAAATAATTTTATAGATAATTATAATAGTAGTTTATATTATGAAAATCCAGATTATATTTATTCTTGCTACACAGAATGAAAAATATTGTAAAGACTTGCAATTTGACAACACACTAATTTCGTAGTATAATTTTAAAGTTAAGCTAGCTCTTGGAAACAAAGTTGACATAGAGATAGCTTATACAACTGAGCAAAGTTGTAAACCTATAAAAAAAGATAATATAAAAAGGGGTAATAAAAATGAATAACCAAAAAATAAGAAACATAGCAATAATCGCACACGTTGACCATGGAAAAACAACACTAGTAGACGCAATGCTTAGACAAAGCCATGTATTTAGAGAAAATGAACAAGTACAAGAAAGAGTAATGGACTCAAATGACCAAGAAAAAGAAAGAGGAATAACAATACTTTCAAAAAACACATCAGTAATGCATGATGATATAAAAATAAACATAGTTGACACACCAGGACATGCAGACTTTGGAGGAGAAGTAGAAAGAGTTCTAAAAACAGTAGATGGTGTTGTGCTATTAGTTGATGCATTTGAAGGAGCAATGCCACAAACAAGAGAAGTTTTAAAGAAATCATTAGCTTTAGGACTAAAACCAATAGTAGTAATAAATAAAATAGACAGACCAGGAGCAACTCCAGAAAAAGTAGTAGACCAAGTAATTGAACTATTTATAGAACTAGATGCAACAGATGAACAACTAGACTTCCCAGTTGTATATGCATCAGCAAAAAACGGAATTGCAAAAATGGAATTAACAGACGAAACAGAAGATTTATCTTGCCTTTTTGAAACAATTGTAAATACAATCGAAGCACCAAAATGTGATATAGATGGAACAGCTCAAATGTTAGTATCTAACATAGACTATGATGATTATGTTGGAAGAATTGGAGTTGGAAGAATCGAAAGAGGAACTTTTAAAGTTGGTATGCCAGTTAGCATTTGCGGTAAAGAAGATAAAACTACACAAGGAAGAATAGCAAAATTATATACACATGTAGGGCTAAAAAAAGTAGAAGTAGAAGAAGCTGGAGCAGGAGATATAATTGAATTTGCAGGAATTCCAGAAATTAATATAGGAGACACAGTATGTGACTTCGAACATCCTGAAAAAATACCATTTGTAGATATAGATGAGCCAACAGTTACAATGACATTTAGTGTAAACAATGGACCATTTGCAGGAAGAGAAGGACAATTTGTAACATCTAGACATATTAGAGACAGATTATTCAAAGAACTTGAAAGAAATGTTTCATTAAGAGTAAAAGAAGGAGAAACACCAGATTCATTTGAAGTATCAGGAAGAGGAGAACTTCATTTATCAGTACTAATTGAAACAATGAGAAGAGAAGGATTTGAACTATTAGTATCAAGACCAAAAGTTATATTTAAAGAAATAGATGGCGTAAAATGTGAACCAATAGAATTATTAGTAGTAAATGTGCCAGATGATTGTGTAGGAAACGTAATTGAAAAACTAGGAAGAAGAAAAGCTGAAATGACAAATATGGAACCTGCAGAACCAGGACATACAAAAGTAGAATTCAAAATACCAGCTAGAGGAATTATTGGATATAGAACAGAATTCTTAACTGATACAAAAGGTGAAGGAACAATGAATCATATATTTGATAGTTATGAACCATATAAAGGAGATATTCAAGCTAGAGTTAGAGGAACAATTATTGCATTCGAACCTGGGAAATCTGTAACTTATGGGTTATACAATGCACAAGATAAAGGTGAATTATTTATAGGTGCAGGTGTAGAAGTATATGAAGGAATGATAGTAGGACTAAATTCAAGAGGAGAAGATCTAGCTATCAATGTATGTAAAGAAAAACACCTAACAAACACAAGAGCATCAGGTTCAGATGAAGCACTAAGATTAGTACCACCAATTCAAATGTCATTAGAAAAAGCTATTGAATTTATTCAAGATGATGAATTAGTTGAAGTTACACCTGAAAATATTAGATTAAGAAAGAAAATATTAGATTCAAAAGAAAGAGAAAGAGCAAATAGAAGATAGTAAATTAAGGAGAATGTAATGTTTGAAAGAAAAGAAGAAAGAAATACTTCAATATATACAAAATATATAGATAAAGCTATTAGAGGAGCTAATATAGAAGATGCTGCTAATTCAGTTAAAAAAACTTCAGAAGTTAGTCAAGATACTAAAAATAGAATAGATATTCATAGCTATATACATAAATTAGTATCTGAAGAAAAGGGATTTATGGAGATTCTAACTGAATTAAATAATAAATTTTCTGCACCAGAATATATTAAATATAAAGAATTTTTTCCTATTTGCGTAATGGACAAATTAGAAAAAAACCAAAAGAAAAATAATAAAGAAAGAGATTTTTAATATGAACAAAGAAGAATTGGAAAAAATAAAAAAGAAAGCTCTTTCTGAACACATACCAATAATAATGGATGATACTTTAGAAGAAATAGAAAAACAAATAAAAAATAATCCACCAAAAAGAATTCTAGAAATCGGAACAGCGGTAGGATATTCTGCAATGTGCTTTTCAGAATTCTTAGCAGAAAATGGACGAATAGATACAATTGAAAGAGATGAAGAAAGAATAAAAGAAGCAAAAATAAATATTAAAAATGTTGGAGTAGAAGAAAAAATTACAATTTATGAAGGCGATGCAGTAGAAATATTACCTACTTTAAATGAAAAATATGATATGGTATTTATTGATGCGGCAAAAGGAAAGTATCCATTTTTCTTAAAAGAAGCATTAAGGATGATTAATAAAAATGGAATTATTTTCGCAGATAATATTCTTTACAAGGGATATGTAATGAGTGATTATAATAAACATAAACAACGTACTGCTGTAAGAAATCTACGAGAGTATATAAAAGAAGTTTCAGAAAATCCTGATTTAGAGACAGTAATTTTAGAAGTTGGAGATGGATTAGCAATTAGTAAAATAAGATAAGAAGAAAAGATTCTGCAATTAAACAGAATCTTTTTTAGATACTCTTAAAAGAGCTTAGGCCGTTCAAGTAGAACATAAGAATTTACAAACCCTTGAGAGTCCTGGATAATTTCTACTCTCTTTTCATCCTCTTTCTTTTTATCCTCAATTTCCCTAAAGAGAAAGTCATCAAGACGGATTTTGCTATAATCTACAAATTTAGAAAAATCAAGTTTTTGCCCATACTTAGCCTCTTTGTAGTCTGAATGAGACGCAGTTCCACATGTTGCACGCTCATGCATAATATTATTTCTAATCTGCAATTCAAACAACTGATTAGTCAATGGATCACAAAGAACTGCATGCAATGACTGATATGCTGTTTTTGCTTTAGGCTCAATGATATAATCCTTCACTGCAAAATCAAAGTCAGGATGGATTAAAGACTTTGCAGGTACTTCTACATCTGGAAAAAGATTTGGGTCAAAACCGCTTGTATCTATTGTTATTTCAGAGTGCAACAAGACATAATGTTTAGTGTTTTTAAAGAAATTCAAGATGTTATTCATAATGTCATAGCAAATCTCGTTAGATGTAGAATTAGCTACTATCCGTGCTCCTCTAATGTCCTTGATGTTTCCCTCAACAAGCACAGACTTTGTGATAGCTTTACAAAATGATTTTCTTCTGCTAAATATCTCAAATAACAAATCAGGATATTTTACCAAAATAAAATCGTAAAGCTCATTGATGATAACTATACTTGATGAACGTTGTTCATAGTAAAGATAATTCTTATAATCTAAAAGAAAATTTTTAAAATCTAAAAAAATATCATTATTATAAGAACTATAATCATCCAAATAGTTGTTAATTATCTCAGGAATATTCCGAGGACCATAAAAATACGGAACTATATCAGGAATTTCAGGATGAAAAAATGGAGAATTTTTTGTAGCAATGCTGTTATTTAACATCTGTACTACTCCTTTCTGCTGTTTATAGTATAACAATTATATCATCTTTTACATAATATTGCAAATTATTGACACAGTAGAAAAAAGTATATATAATATTATGTATAATAAAAAGCTAAAAAAGGAGAAATAAAATGAACAAAATAGAACTACTAGCACCAGCAGGGTCATTTGAAAAAGCAAAAACAGCATTTAAATATGGAGCAGACGCAGTATACTGCGGAACATCATCATTATCATTAAGAACAAGAGCAGACATGGACAACAATGACCTAATAAAAACAATAGAATATGCACATAGCATTGGAAAAAAAGTACATGTAACATTAAACATATTTGCATTTGACGAAAAATACGAAGAAATAATAGAAATGGCAAAAATATTAAACAAAGTAAAACCAGACGCAATAATAGCAGCAGATGGAGGAGTTATAGACACACTAAAACAATATGCACCAAATGTACCAATACATGTAAGCACACAAGCAAACATAGTAAGTTTAAGAGATTGCAACTTCTGGTATAAAAATGGGGCAAAAAGAGTAATAATGGCAAGAGAAGCTAATAAAGAACAATTAAAATACATAATGGAAAATAAGCCACAAGATTTAGAAGTAGAAATGTTTGGACATGGTTCAATATGCTTTGCATTTTCAGGAAGATGTTTTTTAAGTGACTTTATGTCTGGAAGAAGTGCAAACTTAGGAGACTGTGCCCAAAGTTGCAGATGGTCATATAATTTATATGCAGAAGAAAAAAACAATCCAGGCGAACTTTTACCAATCGAAGAAAGTGAATATGGAACAAGTATATTCTCATCAAAAGACCTATGTTTATTAAAAGAAATACCAGAAATAATAGAGATGGGAATAAATAGCCTAAAGATTGAAGGAAGACTAAAAACAGAATATTATATAGCAAGTGTAATAAATGTATACAGAAATGCAATTGATGACTATATGAAAGAACCAGAAAACTATGACTACACTAAATATATGAAAGAAATAGAAAAATCCAAAACAAGAGAATTTACAACATTTTATTTTAATGATAGAACAAACAAAGACATCCAAGACCTTAGTGGAAGACAATATAATGATAAATATGAATTTGGAGGAATAGTAATAGACTATAAAGAAGAAAAATCTACAATAGAAATAAAAAATAAGTTAAACATTGGAGATACAATGGAACTTATAATTCCTAATAGATTAGAACCAGAAATATTTAAAATTACAAAATTATGGGATTATGAAACAGAAGAAGAAATAGATAGTATAAGTCCAGGTGTTAAAGGACAAAAAGTACTAATAAAGTTACCAATTAAATGTGAAGATGGTTGGATATTAAGAAGAAAAAAAGGGATTTAGGGACGTTCCTTTTCTCCCTTCAAATCGGGACTTGGGGACACTCCTTATGTAAGTATCTTATTTTCTTTTATAAATCTTTTTTAGTTACTATAAAAAATAAAGGGAAGATAAGATACTTACATAAGGAGTGTCCCCAAGTCCCGATTTGAAGGGAGAAAAGGAACGTGCCTAAATCCCATCTTCTAATAAAATATCAAGAATTTTGGGATATAACTTAGAAGCATTTTTGTTCCAATTATCAACAATTTTCTTTGCTCTATCACGAGAACCAACAAATGTTCTAACTTCAAAAATTGTTTCATTTTTTTCAACAATTTTACATTTTATAGTATAATCATTTTCACTTTTAGGAGTAAACTCAGTAATAACAGAAGTTTCATCAACAATAGAAGAAAACTTACTTTTAAATACATTATCAGCTTTCAATTTTAATAACCCTGGTAAAACATCAATAGTAAGAGAAAGTGCATTTTTTCCTTCACTTGTTATTCTAAGTACAGATTCATCTTCTTCATCTTTTGTAAATAAACCTACTAATTTGGAATCTAATAAATCAGTTAAAACTTCTTTAAAATAAAAATAATTAACATTATTTATAGAAGATATAATTTTATATAATCCATCTTCTAATAAGCCATTTTCAACTTGATTTAAAGTATATAAAATTAAAACTTTATTTTCAGCCAAAGCAGTAGTATTATCTGAACTAGACATAGTATAACACTCCTTTCGCTCTACTTATCATAATTAAAACTTAATTAATTTTTTCAAATTATATCACAAAAAAAATGTAAAGTAAAATATTTTATAAAAGAATTGTTTTAAATAGAAAAAAAGTTATATAATATATAAGTAGAAAAAGGAGGAAACAGAATGAAAAAAGGAAAAGTAGTTTTAGTAGGAACAGGTTTTGTTGGAATGAGTATGGCATATACTATGTTAAATAGAGGAGGAGTAAATGAACTTATATTAATTGATATTGATAAAGAAAAAACAATAGGAGAGCAAATGGACTTATCACATGGATTATCATTTGCACCTCAAAAGATGGAAATAAAAGCAGGAGATTATGATGATTGTAAAGATGCGCAAGTAGTTGTAATAACAGCAGGAGCAGCACAAAAACCAGGACAAACAAGATTAGAATTATCAGAAATAAATACAAAAATAATTAAACAAATAACTAAAGATATAATGTCAAGTGGATTTAATGGAGTAATTGTTGTTGCTAGTAATCCAGTTGATTTAATGACTTATGTTGTAGCAAAAGTATCAGGATTACCTAAAAATCAAGTAATAGGCTCTGGAACAGTTTTAGATACAGCAAGATTACGTTATATTATCTCAGAAGAATTAAATGTATCAAGTAAAAATGTTCATGCATATATCATGGGAGAACATGGTGATTCATCATTTGTACCATGGGAACATGCTTATGTTGGATGCAAAAAAATAAAAGAAGTTATAAAAGAAAAAGATTATTCAATGATAAAGTTAGAAGAGATACATCAAAATGTAATTAATGCAGCTTATGAAATTATAAACAGAAAAAAAGCAACATACTATGGGATAGGTATAGCTTTAAGCAAAATAGTAAAAGCAATCTTAGATGATGATAATTCAATTATAACGGTATCAACTTACTTAAAAGATGAACAATATAAGCAAGATGATATTTATATAGGAGTACCAGCAATTGTAAATAGTAATGGAGTAAGAGAAATATTAGAAATAGAATTAAATGAAGAGGAACAAGAAAAATTAAATAATAGTTGCAAAATAATAAAAGAAATGAGAGAAAATTCTATAGATAAAATCATAAAAGATTGACATTGAAATAAAAAAGTGTTATAAATATTAACATTGTAAAAAACAAGTGTGTATAATTGAAAGGAGAAATTAATGAACATGAAGACAAGCGAGACACCAATAACATGTTGTGGCTATTCGATAGAAGATGCTACAATAACAAAGGAAATTATATCCCAAAATGACGAACTTTCAAGAAAAGTTAAACGGGACTATAATGCACTAAAACTCTTCCTTAAGTTATCATACAGTGGAAGTAATTTGCTTAAAGAGAAACCACAATATTTTGACGAAGACTTTCGGGAAGAATTCCTGGCTAAGTATTACGAAGAATTAAATGTTAAATTTTTTTTTAGAACAGGAAAAACAGAAGAGTCAAAAGAAAAAGTAATCGAAGATATTATTTTTTCAGGAGACCTTTATGAGACTGTAAAAGAATATTTTGAACAGGAGGTTTTAAAAAAGTAAATTTTGAGGACTAGAGCTTTTCTAGTCCTATATTTTTTCACAAATTTCCAAAAAAAGAAAAAAATTGAAAAAAGCTATTGACTTACGGATAAAAGCATTGTATAATATAAAAGCATGAATTAAGCGATGATGCTAAATGTGGCTACACCTTTACGGAATAAAGGCGGAGGGAACTTTAGCGGAGTATGTCATGGCAAAGACCAGGCGGTAAGATGATGCACACTTATCCCAGAATTATCATGCATATTTTGGGTTTTAATATAGGATGTTTTCAAAACACCAGAGTGCGTTTTAACTTGCCAAATATTAATTTTTGATTTAAGGAGGGAAAATTACAATGGCAAACACAAAAGTTGTAACAAGTGAAAAAATTAGAATAAGATTAAAAGCTTATGACCATGTAGTTTTAGATCAGTCTGCTGAAAAAATAGTAGAAACAGCTAAAAAAACAGGAGCAAAAGTTTCAGGTCCTATTCCATTACCAACACAAAAAGAAATCGTAACAATTTTACGTTCTCCACACAAATACAAAGACTCGAGAGAACAATTTGAAATGAGAACACATAAAAGAGTTATAGACATTCTTTACCCAACACAAAAAACAGTTGATAGTCTAATGAAATTAGAATTACCAGCAGGTGTTGATATTGAAATTAAGCTATAAGTTAACGAAAACGACTGATAAGGAGTTTGCGTATTACTTAGAGCTTATACAACTGAACGAAGTGAAGTTGTAAACATTATGTATGTAAGTTAACAAAAACGACTGACAAGGAGTTTGAATATTACTTATAATCGTAAAAGGGTAAAAATGCTTACGCATTTACATACTGGTGCTGTAACGAAATAAATTCTAACAGCCTCAGCGAAACCAAGCTGACATAAAAGAAATGCCAGCCAATAGTTAGGAGGAAATAAAAATGAAAAAAGGAATAATCGGAAGAAAAATTGGAATGACACAAATTTTTGATGAAAAAGGAAATGTAATTCCAGTAACAGTTATAGAAGCTGGACCATGTGTAGTTGCACAAGTAAAAACAATAGAAACAGACGGATATGATGCACTACAATTAGGATTTGGCGAAATAAAAGAAAAACACATAAACAAACCAGAAAAAGGACATTTTGCAAAAGCAAATCTTGAAGCAAAAAAACACCTAAGAGAATTTAGACTAGATTCAGTTGAAGGTGTAAAAGTTGGAGATGAAGTAAAAGCAGATGTATTTGAAGCTGGAGAAAAAGTAGATGTTCAAGGAA
>CAOJQV010000043.1 GCA_948441945.1 uncultured Clostridium sp.
CTTAGAAAAATATAATAGTAGTTTTGTAAATAAGATATTTCAAAACAGAGAAGCAGATATAGTATATAAACTAAAAGACAAAAACATATTTATATTGCCAGAACATCAAACAAAAATAGACTTTTCAATGTCATATAGGATACTAGAATATCAGATGGCAATAATAAAAAGTGTAGTAGATGAAAAAAAGCTAAACACAAAAGAGTATAAGATTCCATTAGTAATTCCAATAGTAATATATACAGGAAAACAAAAATGGAATGCAAATAAATACATAGAAGAAAGTCAAGAAAAATTAGAGGGGGTGAAAAGCAATTTATCGAACTACAATTTAGTAGATGTAAATAAATTTACAGAAAAAGAATTAATAGAAGATGAAACATTAATATCAAAATTAATGTTACTAGAAAAATCAGGAAATACAAAAGAAACATTGGAGTATATAGAAAAAATAATACCAAAGATAAAAGAACAGGAAAAAGAAGTAATGACAAGGATAATAGGAATAATTTTTGAGAAAAAAATAGGAAAAGAAAAAGCAAATGAATTAATAAAAAAATTGAAGGGAGAAGATGAAGAAATGTTAGCAGTAATAGAAATGATAAGAAAAGAAAATCAAATGTATATTGATATTGGAATAAAGAGAGGAATAAAGAAAGGTGAAAAGGAAAAGCAGATAAATATAATAAAAAATATGCTAGCAGAGGGACTTCCAATAAGTCTTATATCTAAAATAACAAAATCAGATGAAAAAGAAATAGAAAAGATTAATACAAATAACAAATAAAAATTCAAAAAACTTTAAATAAATAGAAAAGAGTTACAGTATAGAAAAATAAAAAAGGAGCTGATTACAAAATGAATATTAAAAATAATATAAATATTAAGAGAGATAGAAAAAATATAGTAATGTTTACTTTAAAGGACTACTTGAATTATTTAGGGATGATGGCAAAAGTAATATTAGAAAACTCAACGTCAGAAGAACAGATAGAAAAAATTATAAAAAAATTAAGGAAAGGAGATAATAGTATATTAACAGTAGTAGATGCACTTATAGAAGAAAGAAAAAAGCATATAAACATAATAGAAAATATGTTAGAGGAAGGACTTCCAATAAGTCTTATATCTAAGATAACAAAATTAGATGAAAAAGAAATAGAAAAGATTAATAAACGAAGGAAATTCTTAAAACTAAAATTTTAATCTATCATTTTTTTAAAATGTCCCACAAGTAAACGTCCCTTTTGGGACATTTATTTTTCATTTATATTGCTTTTTTTGCCAATTTATAATAAAATAAATAGCATAATATGAAAGAAAAATAAGAAAAGAAAAAATATATATCACAAATTGTAAAAAACTTTTTTAAATAGCTTTCTAAAAAAGACAAAAAATACAAAGGACAAGTAGTAAAATATATGCTATAAAAGTTTAAGAGGTGGTAAGGATGTTTCAGAATATAAATGAAAATACAATTGACACAAATAATTATGACGACAATAAAAGTGGAAGAAGAAAAATAGACATATTTACAAATGTTCTTGAAATTAAAAATATTCCAATATACATTTTATCCTTAATGGTATCAATGGTTGGAATAACGGGAGATATTTCACCATTTAGCATTAGTATTTTAGGTGCTTGTATGGCAAATTCAATTCCTTTGTTAGGAGTTGTTCTTTTCAGTATTATAGGAAATGCCATAAAATTTGGGATTAGTGGTTCCTTAGGATATATCTTAACAACCTTAGTATTAATGGTAAGCTTATTTCTAATGAGACCTAAATATAATGAAGATGAAAAAAATGAAAAAGTAAAATTAGCTAAAAACATATTTTTTGCTAGTTTAATTATCCAAATTGCAAAAGTTGGTATGTCTGGATTTACTTTATATGATATTTTATCATCAATATCATTTGCTATGATAACAGTAGTGTTTTACAAGATATTTGTTAACTCAATGATTGCAGTTAGAGATTTATGGGAAGGAAAAGCATTTTCAATTGAGGAAATTTTAGGAGCAAGCCTAATGTTTGCTATTGCAGTTGGAGCTTTTGGAGAATTAAATATATATGGATTTTCAATTAGAAATATTCTAAGTATATTAATTGTACTAATTTTAGGATGGAAAAATGGAGTTTTAGTCGGAACATCTGCGGGAGTGACAATTGGAGTAACTTTAGGAGTAATTACATCATCTGACCCAATTATGGTAGCAACTTATGCAATTTCAGGAATGATAGCAGGAATTTTAAATAAGTTTGGAAAATTAGGTGTTGTCTTCGGATTTGCTTTAGGTAATGTTGTTGTTGCATATGTTTCTAATGGATATACAGTTGAACTAATTCATTTTAAAGAAATATTAATTGCATCTATTGGATTATTAGCAGTGCCAAAAACAATTCAAATTAATATAGAAGAATTTGTTGGAGGGTCTAAACTTTTACCAGTATCTCCAGATAGAGCATTAAATAAAAGCAAAGAAACAGCAGAAAGACTTAATAATGTATCAGAGACAATCCAAGAAATGGCTAAAAACTATAAAACACAAGATAATGAACAAGAACAAATACTTTCTAATAAAGACATTTTTATTTCTGAATTATTAGATAATTTAAATGGATATGAAAATAATATGCTATACGAAGACTTAGTAAATACTGAAGGAGAAATTGTAAACGAAGTATTTAAAGTATTAGTGGACAAGCAAGAAATAACAAGACAAGATTTATTAGAGATTTTTGCTAATTGTAATAGCTATATTATAGAATCACAAGATAAAAAGGTTAGTGAATATTTAGATAAAAATATCCTACAAATGGTACGTGTAATTAATATGTCTTATAAAATAAGTAAATCTAGTTTTGTTTGGCAAAAGAGGATGGAAGAAAGCAAGAAAAACATTGAAACACAATTACAAGGTGTATCTAAAGCAATTTCAAACATTGCAGAAAATATTGAAAAAAATATAAAAAATGAAGAACAGTTTTTAAATGAGAAAAAACAAATAACAGAATTATTAAAACAAAAGGATATAGAAATACAAGAAATTTCTATTCAACAAGAAGGACGTTATTTAATTGAAATTTATATGGAAAAATCTAATAATACTGATATTGAACTTATACAAAACATATTAACAAATACATTAGAAGAAACTATTGTATTTAATCCAGAAGCTAGCATTGGGACAAGACTTAACTTCTTATCAGATGATAAATTTGTAATGGCAATTGGAAATTCAGAAATTTCTAAAAAAGATAGTGAAATTTCAGGAGATGGAATATTAAGTATTAGATTAAAAGATGGTAAATATTTAATTGCATTAAGTGATGGTATGGGGTCAGGAAAAGAAGCAAGACAAAGTAGTAATAAAGCTTTGAAAATGCTAGAAAACTTATTACTATCTGGATTTGATAAAAAGACATCAATATCATTAATAAATACAAGTTTAATGAATCAAGATGAAGAAATATTTGCTACACTAGATATAGCAATTGTTGACTTATATAAAGGTAATATCGAATTTATAAAAAGTGGAGCTTGCCCAACATATATTAAAAATAAAAACAAAGTACAAATTATAAAATCAAGTTCACTTCCAGCAGGAATTATAAACAATACAAATCAGTTAGAATCATTTGATAGAGATATTACAGCTGGTGAAATAATGCTTATGTGTACAGATGGAGTATTAGACTCAAACATAGAATATAAAAATAAGGAATTGTGGGTAAAATACTTATTAGAGGATATAGAGACTGCAAATACTAAAAAAATTGCAGATTTGATATTAAATGAAGCAATAGATAATTCTTATGGTGTTGCCAAAGATGATATGAGCATTGTAGTATGTAAATTTTTAAACAAAGAATAATATAAAATATGAAAAAAATCGTTAGTAGAAAGTTAAATTGCTACTAACGATTTTTAGCTTATCCCTAAGGAAAATATGAATATAAAGATAATTTGTAATATAAAAATAATAAAACTTTAATATTAGAATCAATTTTATAAAATAGTATATCCGTAAAGCAATACAAACTAGGTAAAATATAGCAGTTTTAAGCATATTTAAATTCACATTTTTAAATATTATAATATATTTATAAATAGCAAATTATGTGAGGGAGGAAAATATGCGACATTTGGTAAGTTTTTCGATTGAGGATATTTTTAAAAAAGTATTACCGTTAATTGCAGTTTTTGTAATTGCGTTTATTTTCCATGCTTATAGTGTAAATAAAAATGAAATACAAGGTCTTGGAAAAATACAAGCAAAGGCAACAGAAGAAACAACTGAATTCGTGCAAGAGACAGTTGTTCCAGAAGGATATACAGGTATATATACTGTTGAAGATTTTTTCGCAATTAAAAATAGTAATACTACTAGTCAGATTTTAGGAAATTATATTTTGATGGCAGACCTTGATTTTACTGGAAGACAGTATGAGATTATAGGTGAAACTGGTAGTTCAGGATTAAGTAAAGCACCATTTAATGGAATATTTAATGGTAATGGATATAAAATTAGTAATATTAATATTGAATCTAATAATACTTATATAGGAATATTTGGGTATGCAAGTGGTGCAACTATCAAGAATTTGACTATTGAAAATATAAATATTAATGCAACTGGAACAGCTACAATATATGTGGGAGGATTAGTTGGATACAATAATGGAGCATCAATTGATAATATAAATATTATTGGAACTAATATTATTAAAGATACTGAAAATGCCAAAGAAGTTCATATAGGTGGATTAGCAGGTTATTCGAATATTAGTAATAGAAAGATTGAAAATTGTAAAGTTAAGGCAGAATTAATAGAAAATGCAAAAGGTACAAATTCAAATATTAATGTAGGAGGATTAGTTGGTACAGTTTATTATGGAAATGTAGAAAATTGTAGTGCAGATGTAAAAGTATGTGAAAATGGTTATTCTAATAGTAGTACAAATGTTGGAGGATTAATTGGTTATAGTCGTGCAAGTTTAAGCATATCAAATAATACACAATCAGAAATTATAATAGCTAATCAAACAGAAAGTACAGTTGCTACAATAGGAGGATTAATAGGAAAAATAGACGAAATATCGAATCAAGATAAGAGTGTGACAGGATCTTATGCAAATACTAATATTCAAATTAATACTGAATTAAATGTTAAAGCAGGAGGATTAATAGGTAATATAAGTACAACAAATAATAATGTAGTAATAAATAAATCTTATGCTGTAGGAAATATAACAGTAAACAAATTAGCTACTAATAGTACAGTTGCTGGATTAATAGGATCTAGTAATACAAAGTATCAATCAACTACATCAAAAATTACAGTACAAAATGTATTTTCTACTGTAAATATCAAAGACAATACTGATGTTTTAGTATTAATAAGAGGAATATCAGGGGAAAATATAAATAATGGACCAACAATATCTAATTCATATTTTGCAGGAAAGATAGATACAACACAAGATGTAGAAATGGGAGGAAGTTTAATATCCACATATTGGTCTCCAGAGTTGCTTAATAAAGTGGGAACAGAAGGATATGGAGAACCTAGAAGAATACAAGAAATGTTAAATAGTAATACATTTTTAAATTGGGATTTTAATTCTACTTGGCAAATTGATGAAAATGGAAGTTTACCATATTTACAGGGTATGGAAAAACCAAATAGTGTAAATAAGGAAAATTTTGAATATATGAAATATACAGGAGATGGAACAGAAGAAAATCCATATATTATAGATACAGCTGAAAGATTACAAGGAGTTGCGTTAACAGCTTCAAAGTCATGTTATCAATTAACAAATGATATTAATGCAAGTTCTTTAGGCGAGTTTATTATAATAGGTGGTTATATACACCCTTTTACAGGAACTTTAGATGGAAATGGACATAAAATTACTGATTTATTAATAAGAACAAATGATAGATATGTTGGATTATTTGGAAATTTAAACAATGCAAGTATAAAAAATATAGAGATAGAAAATATTAACATTGAAATTTTAAATGGTAATGGAATTAAATATGTTGGAGGTGTAGCTGGATATGTCATAAATTCAACAATAGAAAATGTTGGTATTTCTGGAAATATAATGACATCAGGAATTGCAAGAACTATAGAAAATATTACTGACCCATTATTTATAGGAGGAATTGCTGGAAGCGTTAATGGAATACCTAACTCTTTAAGTGCAAGCAATATTTTAAATAATCTACAAGTAAAGAATTTTAATATAATGGCAAATTCTATAGGAACACAAACTATAGGTGGAATAACTGGTTATTTTTATGGAAAAGATATGAATTCATGCTTTTCAGAAGCTTCTATAAAATCAACATCAACAGTAGAAGTTAGAGTAGGAGGCTTGATAGGAGATTTAAGGTTTGCATGGATGAGTCCAACAAATGTATATAATTGTTATTCAAAAGGTAATATTCAAATAGACGAATCAGGTAATACTTATGTTGGTGGATTAGTAGGATATTCAGATGGAACAAGTCGAAATTCAAGTGATGATTGCATTAAAAAAGTATATTCAACTGTAAATATAAATGGTGCAAGTTCTAATTCGGAAACTAATATAGGAGGACTAATAGGTAAATTATATTATTCAAAAATAGTAGATGCCTATGAATTAGGAAAAATAGATGTACGAACAGTATCAAACTCTATTGGAGGATTAATAGGATGTTTAGAAGCTAGTTCTATAACAAATACTTATGCAGTAGGAAGGATAATAGCAGATTCAGTTAATGTAGGAGGATTAGTAGGAAGAGATATAACTGCTTCAACAGATACAAGGGCAGTAGACTCATATTGGGCAATTGACGCAACAGGTACAGGAAATAGTGCAGGTGGAACAGACAAAATGTTAGAAGATATGATATATCAAAACAATTATCCAGCAACTTGGGATTTTGATAATGTTTGGGCAATTGAACCTGATGGTGGAAGCTTGCCATACTTTAAAGATGCAGAGCCACCTGAAATAGATGAAGTATTTGGTGTAAATACATTGAATAAAACAGATGAAGATGGAATAATATTATCTAATATTGGATTTGATGTAATTGACTCAAATGGAGAAGTAGTAAGAACAGGTCAAACAAATAAGGATGGAAAATATTATATTATTGGATTACCAGAAGGGACATATCAATTAATAGAAACAGGAACTAAACCAATATATCAACTACCAGAGCATGGTTGGACATTCAAAATTACAAGTGAAGGAAATGCAATAGATGTTACTACTGGAACAGAGATGAACTTCAATATTGTAAATGAGAAAAAGAGAGTAGATGTAAACATACAAAAATACAAAGAGGGTACAACTGAGCCTGTTGAAGGAGCGGTAATAGGTTTATATCAATATAATCAACCTAAAACAGATGAAAACGGTAATCATATTCAGGCAGTAACAGATGAAAATGGAATTGCAAAATTTGAAAGATTACTAGCCGGAAACTATCAATATAAAGAAATGCAAGCACCAGAAGGATATTTGTTAAATAATATATATTATGGATTTTCTGTAACACCAGAGGGAGAGGTAGCTTTCTTAAATAATACAAATGGAATAATGTATAATAAGACAAGATTTGTAGAATTAGAACCAGGAGAAGCAACTAAAGGATGTATAACTATTACAAAATATGCAGAAGGAACAGAAGAACCACTTGAGGGAGCAGTAATAGGACTATTTGATAGAAATGGAAAATCTTTAAAAGATGAGTATAAAAGAGATATAAGATTAACAACAAATGAAGAAGGTAAAGTAGCATTTAAAATAGCACCAGGAATCTACAATTATGCTGAAGTAGAAGCACCAGAAGGATATAGAATAACACATATAAATTATCAATTTACTGTAACAGAAGATGGAACAGTGACAGTTAAACATGATACTAATGGAAATTTTGTATTTGACCAAGATACAGATGGAAATATCTATAATAAGCCAAAATATAATACATCTCCAAATGAAGATGATGAATTTATAACAATAACAAAACTTGCAGAAGGGACAAATGAACCATTATTAGGAGCAGAAATAACATTTTATAATGAAAATAAAATACCTTTAAAAGGTGTAAAAGACAATAGAATTATAATACAGACAGATGAAGATGGAAAAGCAAAGATTTCATTAGTGCCAGGAGTATATTATTATAAAGAAACAAGAGCACCAATTGGATATAGATTAAATAATACAATGTATAAAGTAACAATAGATGAAAATGAGAATGCTACTTTTGAAAATAATACTCAAGGAATAATTTATGATAAACCAAATTATATTTTTATACCACCAGAATTAGAAGATGAAGAAATAGATATTGGAACTTATGGAAAATTTTTTACAATATTAAAATATGAAGTAGGAACAGAAAAACCATTACCAGGAGCAGTAATAGAATTTTATGATGAAAACAGAAAGCCATTATTAGATATAGATGGAAATCCTATACAATTAACAACAAATGAACGAGGAAGAATTAGATTATCATTAGGTACAGGAATATACTATTATAGAGAGATAAGTGCTCCAGTAGGATATAGACTAAATAATACAATGTATCAAGTTATAGTAGATGAAAATGAAAATGCAAGCTTTCCAAATACTACTGAAAATATAATTTATAATATGTTGAAAGTTAATCCAATTCCATCAGATTTAGAAGATGTAGATTTAGAAGTATATGGAAAATATCTAACAATATTAAAATTAGAGGAAAAGACACAAAATCCTTTAGAAGGAGCAATAATAGCATTTTATAATGAAAATAAAGAACCACTAACAGATATTAATGGTAATGAAATTCAATTAACAACTAATAAAGATGGAAAAGTTAGAATTTCATTAGATGCAGGAATATACTATTATAAGGAAATACAAGCTCCAACAGGATATAGATTAAATGATACAATTTATAAGGTTACAGTAGATGAAGATGGAAATGCAAATTTTGATGATAATACTAATGGAATTATATATAACAAACTAAAATACTATCCAGTAGATGATGGAGAAACAGATGATAATGTTGTAATAATACGAAAATATAAGACAGGAACAACAACACCAATACCAGGAGCAGTAATAGCATTTTATGATGAAAATGGGAATCCTTTAAAATATATAGATGGAAATGAAATAAGACTTACAACAGACATAAATGGAATAGTAAGAATATCATTAGAGTCAGGAAACTATAAATATAAAGAAGTACAAGCACCTACAGGATATATTTTAAATAATACTATGTATGAACTTACAGTGGAAGAAGATGGAACAGTAACATTTAAGGACGATACAGAAGGCATTATATATAATGATAGGTTAACCACAAATATAAGGTTACAAAAATATAAAACAGGAACAACAACACCACTACAAGGAGCTTTAATTGCAATTTATAATAAAGATGGAAATGAAATAAATAGATTAGAAACAGATGAACAAGGGCAAATTAATATAATATTAGAGCCAGGAACATATACATATAAAGAAATAGAGGCACCATTAGGATATGTATTAAATAATAATATTTATGAATTTACAATATCAGAAGATGGAACAGTAACATTTAAGGACGATACAGAAGGAATTATATATAATGATAGGTTAACTACAAATGTAAGATTGCAAAAATACAAAACAGGAACAACAACTCCACTAGAAGGAGCAGTTATTGCAATATATAATAAAGATGGAAATGAAATAAATAGATTAGAAACAGATGAACAAGGGCAAA
>CAOJQV010000044.1 GCA_948441945.1 uncultured Clostridium sp.
TTTGCGTTTTTGTTACTTACTACCCTTTAAAAGGGTCTTTATATTCTTTTATTGTTATCTGGTCTGTCATCATATCTTCTTTTAATTGATTTTCTACATATCTTTGTACTTCTGTCTTCTTTTTTCCTACCATACTTACGTAAAAACATCTACACCAAAACATTCTGTTCCCATATTTATATTTTAAGTTTACATTCTCTCAAATATTATTAATGTACTCTTTCCTTTTAAGTATGCCATAAACGATGATACACTTAATTTTGGTGGTATACTCACATACATAAGTCTTTGACGCCCACAGCATAGCTGGTGGGATTACTCTGAAGTTATTTAAAAGAGGATGTAGTAGTACTTACATCCTCTTTTTTAAACGGAAACACCAGCCTATAAATGCTGTTTCTACCATCATTTCTGGGTCTATGATTTCATTTCCATATGAATCTTTCCTTATTGGCAGTTCACCTGAAAATTTATGAGACCACAATCCATCTTCGTCTTGCCGAAGAAAATGGTAAAAATCTGTATGTTGATTTCTTTGTAGATATATTTTTGTCTCATAAGAACTAATATTATCATCTACATCAATTTCAGCTACATCGTATCCAATTTCTTCTAATTCCTCTTTTAATACTGAAATTAGCTCTTCATCAGATACATATTCACTGCACCTTTTTCCAATAATATCTCCTATTAGAAAAAACTCATCTACAAACAGGTTTATAGCATAAGGATAGCATCCTGCATTTATAGCATGTTTCCATTTATTTGGACGATACTTAGGTGGTATATTTACACTTTTCCGCAGTATCATCCTTTTTGCTGTTTCTTTATCCATGTCTTCCTCCTTATGAAAATAATTAATTATATTATAATATATTTTTGTTGTTTTTGCAATTTTACATAAAAAGAACATTGATTATTCATCAATGTTCCTTAATTCTATTTTATTATTTTTATCAATTCATCAATTGTAATCACTTGTATATCTCCAGTCTCCATATTCTCAAGTTCTAACATATCCCCCTCTTGCTTATCTCCTAAAACCATTACATAAGGTGTTCCCAAAACTTTTGCATCTTTAATTTTAGCACCAATGCTTAAATTTTCTCTATCATCTAATATAGATTCAATATCCTTTTCTTTTAAGTAATTATATAATTTATTTGCTAATTCTACCTTTGCTGGATTATCCATTTTTGGAATAATTTGTACTTTATATGGTGCAATTGCCTTTGGAAGAACAAATCCAGATGGTCCCCATTTTTCGTCATTTATTATACAATGTTCATATAATGCTGCAACTGTTCTACTAACTCCAATTCCATAGCATCCCATATAATATAGACTTTCTTTTCCATCTTGATTTGTGAACTTACCATCCATCATTTCTGAATATCTTGTTCCTAGTTGGAAAATATGTCCTAATTCCATTGTTCTGATTTCTTTGAAGTTCGAAATATCTTCAATTCCATATTCGTCCTTTAAATATTCTTGATAATCTTCTCTTTCTAAAATCTCTGTATTTAAGCCTATTCCTGTTTTTTCATCATAAAGAATTTTATCCTCACCTTGTTCAGAAATCATCATAAATTCTTCTGATTTTTTTCCACCCATTGCACCATTATCTGCAACTATTGGAATAACAGGTAATCCTATTTTTTCAAATATTTCTAAAAATGCTTTTCTAACATTTTCGTAGGATTTTCCCATTGATTTTTCATCTGCATCAAAACTGTATGCATCTAACATTGGAAATGCTTTTCCTCTTAGCAAATATCCTCTTGTTCTAATTTCGTTTCTAAATTTTTCTCCAATTTGATAAAAGGTAACTGGTAGATTTTTATATGATTTTAGCTTTTCTCTTGCAAATTCAAGCATTGCTTCTTCACCAGTTGGTGCTAAACAAAATGTTCCTTTATTTGATTCTGTTATAAGCATTGTTCCATCATTTACATAGTGGTCATATCTTCCTGAATTTTTCCAAATTGTATCTGGCTGTAATGTTGGAAGTAAACACTCTATACAATCGTATTTATTTAATGTTTCTACTATAATTTGTTCTACTTTTCTTCTAACTAATAATGGTATAGTATTATATCCAAATAATCCTGCTCCATATTGAACTAATTGTCCTGTTTGTAATAATATACTTTGACCTGGATACATTTCATCTATATTATTTAATTTTGTTGTTCCCATTCCTGTATTTGATAATTTCATTTTTATCCCTCTTTCTCCTCTGATTTCTCTTCACTTTCTATTAAATCTTCAATTACAATTTGTTGATTTTCATCTAATTTGTATCTTGGAAGTACTGGTAAATCGCTTAGAGACGTATACCCAAACATTTTTAAAAATTGTGCACTTGTTTGGTATGTAAGTGGTTTACCTGGCAAGTCTGACTTTCCAGCTTCTTCTATTAGTCCAAATTCTAGTAATTTATATATACATCCATCTGAACTTACCCCTCTAATTGCTTCTATTTCTGCTCTTGTAATTTTTGGGTTATAAGCTATAATCGCTAATGTTTCTAATGCTGCACTTGACAAATTGGGTTTTGCTCTTTTATCAACTATTTGATATACATATTCATACATTTCCTTTTTAGTACACATTTGATAATTATCTTCAATTTTGATTATTTCTATTCCTCTATTTTGAGATTTATATTCTTCTTGCATAGACATTAATATATTTTCTATGTCATCTCTTGATAATTCAAATGTCATCATTAGTTCTTTCATAGATACTTGTCTTCCTGCTGCAAAAAGTATTGCTTCAATAATTGATTTTATTTTTTCTATTTCCATTATTATTCCTACTTTTCCTTATAAATTAGCCATTATATTATCATACTTTTATATTCCTGTCAATTAAAATGTCCCAAAAAGAAACGTCCCTTTTGGGACATTTTTTAAATTTCTCATTGCTAAATCATTATTTTTATGCTATTATTATTTTAGTATCAATATGGAGGATAAATATATGAGTGAGAATAAGAAAAGTATTGAAATAATAAATGGTGATGGCTCTGATTTGAATATTTCTCCTGTATCTGAACATTTAAATTCTAGTAAGCCTAAATGTAAAAATGAAAAACCAAAGAATATTGTTATTCCAAAGTCACATAAAGAAAATCAAGATTAGAAACTTTGCCAAAAGTTTCTTTTTTGCTTTTTTAGTAAGTTTGTAGTATAATATAGTTATGTTAAGCAATTGTCTCAACTCAGAAAGGCGATTAAAATGACAGAATTAGAAAAATTAAAAAAACAAATTAAAAAATTTAACATGCTCTTCGAACTCATTTATGAGTTTGGAGATTGCTCTCATACAAGAGAGCTGACAGAGATAACCCAATATTTGAAAGAAAAGAAAAAAGATATATTTCTAATTTCTGAATTAACAGAAGATGAGAAAAAAACTATGAACAAGGCTATTGCTATGAAATTCTAGTATAGCCACAATCTGAGACAATTGTTCTTTTCATAGGTGGGGGCATTGCCCTCATCTTTTCATTTAATAAACAAGTTTTAGATTTTTTTGTTGTAAATGTATTGCCAAATTTAGAAAGTTATGGTAAAATAGTTGATGTTATAGTGTAATATAGACTAAAAGGAGGTGCAAACATGCCAAATATTAAATCAGCAAAAAAGAGAGTTAAAGTAATTGAAAAAAAGACTTTAAGAAATAATATGATTAAATCAGCATATAGAACAGCTGTTAAAAAATTCGAACAAGCAGTAGAAGCTGGAAATATGGAAGAAGCAAAAGTTTTATTCTCAGAAGCTACTAAAAAAATAGATCAAGCTTGTACAAAAGGTGTTATAGTAAAAAACACTGCAGCTAGAAAAAAATCTAGTTTATCAAAAAAATTAAATGCAGCTATGGCTTAGGCTAAAATAAATGAAAATTATGCATAGTTTTTATTTTTAAAAGATTCCTAATAAATTAGGAATTTTTTTGTTGCTATTTATTTCCATTGATGTTTATTATTTATGGTGTTATCATTATTTATAGGTGATATGTATGTTTATAAATATTTTAGATTATTTTAAAGATTTAGAAAGTAAAGTAAAATTAATTATGAAAAAGGGATTAGAGTTTTGCTCTGTACTTTGCGTAATTTCTTTAATTATTCTTGTTACATATAATTTATCTTTTACAGCTCCTATTGTTTTTGCTATAGGTTTTGGATTATTTAAGCTTAGTATGATTTTTGGAATAGAGTTTATTATATGTGGATTTGTTGCTGATAAAGTAAAAAAACAACTAGTATAATTAGTTGTTTTTTACTTATCTTTATTTTTTTAATTCTTCTAAAAACATCTCATTTAACATCTTAGGATTTGCTTTACCTTTAGTTTCTTTCATAGCTTGACCAACTAAAAATCCTAAAGCTCTATCTTTACCTGCTTTAAAATCAGCAATTGATTGAGGATTAGCCTCTAATATTTTCATTACTATCTCTTTAATAGCTCCCTCATCAGAAATTTGTATCCATCCTTTTTCTTTTATAATATCTTCTGGATTTTTAGGGTTTTCAAATAATTCTTCTAGTACTTTTTTTCCAATACTTGAACTAATAGTTCCTTTATCTATTAAGATAACTAATTCTCCAAGTTGTTCTCCTGTAAATGGTATATCAATTGCTTCCATTTCTTTTTCATTTAAAATTCTTGATATATCTGATATAATCCAGTTGTTTACTGCCTTTGGATTATTACATACTTTTATTGCGCTTTCAAATAAATCTGATAAATATTTAGATGCTGTAATAATATTTGCATCTTTTTCAGATAATCCATACTGCTTTAAATATCTCTCTTTTCTGCTTTCAGGTAACTCTGGTAAAGTATTTTTAATATTTTCTATATATTCTTCAGAAAGTTTTATTGCTACTAAGTCTGGGTCTGGGAAATATCTATAATCTTGTGCATCTTCTTTATCTCTCATTGAGAATGTTTTACCAGATACATCATCCCATCTTAGTGTTTCTTGGTCAATTTTTCCTCCATCTTCTAATATATCAATTTGTCTATCTACTTCATATTCTATTGCTCTTACAATACTTCTAAATGAGTTCATATTTTTCATTTCTGTACGTGTTCCAAAAGGTTCTCCTGGTTTATGAACTGATACATTTACGTCTGCTCTTAATGACCCTTCTTGCATTTTACAGTCTGAAACTTCAATATATTCTAATATTGATTTTAATTTTTTTATATAGACTTCAACTTCTTCGCTACTACGTAAATCTGGTTTAGACACTATTTCTATTAAAGGAACCCCTGCTCTATTTAAATCAACTAAGCTTCCCCCTCCAAAATCATCATGATTTAATTTTCCTGCATCTTCTTCTATATGAATTCTTTCTAATCTTATTTGCTTTTTACCATTTCCCGTTTCTATTTCAACATATCCATTCTCACAAAGTGGTTTATCAAATTGAGATATTTGATAAGATTTTGGTAAATCTGGATAATAATAATTTTTTCTATCATTTTTACTATTTCTTGAAATTTCACAATTTGTAGCTAATCCTGCTTTTACTGCATATTCTACAACCCTTTCGTTTAACACTGGTAAAGTTCCTGGCATTGCCATACAAATTGGACAAGTATGTGTATTAGGGCTACCTCCAAATTCTGTTGGACATGAGCAAAATATTTTTGTTTTTGTTGAAAGTTCTGCATGTACTTCTAGTCCTATTATAACTTCATAATCGTTTCTTGACATTTATTTTTTCCTCCTTTGAGACAATTGGGACAGTCTAAAAATGTCTCATATTTTTTGTGATTTTCTGTCGTTTTTTGTAGTCTCATTATTCGACATTTTCCTACATGTTTTATGAGACATTTTTTGTCTGTCCCAACTGTCTCATTTTTTATAATTCTCTCTAAATTTTAATTTTTGTTCCATTACATAAGCTACATTTAAAATAGTTTCTTCTTGGAATCTATTTCCTATAAGTTGCATTCCTATTGGCATTCCTTGTTTGTCAACTCCTACTGGAATTGAGATTCCTGGAAGCCCTGCTATGTTTACAGATACTGTGCATATATCTGCTAAATACATCTCTAATGGGTTGTCTGATTTTGAGCCAATATCAAATGCTACTGTTGGTGATGTTGGAGTTAAGATTACATCATATTTTTCGAATGCCTTGTCAAATTCTTTCATAACTAATGTTCTAACTTGTTGAGCTTTTTTATAATATGCATCATAATATCCTGATGATAATACATAAGTTCCTAGAATTATTCTTCTTTTTACTTCTTCTCCAAATCCTTCACTTCTTGATTTTTTATAAAGTTCTTTTAAATTTTTAAATTCTGGAGTTCTATATCCATAACGAATTCCATCAAATCTTCCTAGGTTTGAACTTGCTTCTGCACATGCTACAATATAATATGTTGCTAGTGCATATTGAGCTATATCTAATGAAAATTCTTCAATTTCAGCTCCCATATTTTTATATTCTTGTATTGCTTTTTCTAGTGTTTCTTTTACTTCTTCATTTATTCCTTCTCCAAAAAATTCTTTTGGAACTCCTATTCTTATTCCTTTTATATCATTTTTTAGTGATTTTGTGTAATCTTTTTTAGGCATATCCTCTGATGTAGTGTCTTTTTCATCATGTCCTGCTATTATGTTTAAAAGATTAGCACTATCTGTTACATCTTTTGTTATTGTTCCTATTTGGTCAAGTGATGATGCAAATGCTACTAATCCATATCTTGATACTAATCCATAAGTTGGCTTTAATCCTACAACTCCACAAAAACTTGCTGGTTGTCTAATTGACCCTCCTGTATCTGAGCCGAATAGCCCAAGGTACCATATCGGCCGCTACTGCTGCTGCAGAACCACCTGATGAACCTCCTGGTACTTTGCTTAAATTCCATGGGTTTTTAGTTTTCTTAAAATATGAATATTCTGTAGAACTTCCCATTGCAAATTCATCCATATTTAGTTTTCCTAGATTAATCATATTTTCATTATTTATCTTTTCCATAACTGTTGCATCATAAGGTGCTATAAAGTTTTCTAACATTCTTGAGCTACATGTTGTTTTTATTCCTTTTGTGCAAATGTTATCTTTTATTCCTATTGGAATTCCTGCTAGATTATTGTTAATTTCTCCTGCATCTATTTTATTTTGTATTTCTTCTGCTTTTTTTATTGCTTCATCTGTTAATGTTGTTACAAATGCTTCAATGTCTTTTTCTTTTTCATTTATTCTGTCTGCATAAGCTTTAGTTATTTCAGTTACTGTAAGTTCTTTATTTTTTAGTTTTTCTTGTAACTCGTGTACTGTTAATTCAGTTATATTCATTGTTTTACCTCCTTATAAGACCTTTGGTATTTTAAACATATTAAGTTCTTTTGATGGTGCATTTTGTAATAAAGCTTCATTATCTTCAAATACTTTTATTTCATCTTTCCTAAATACATTTTTCTTTTCATTTGCACCTATTGTTACATCTAATCCATCGACCTGTGCATTATTAACTATATTTGCAAAATTTAATATATCTTGTAAATTCAACATATATTTTTCTATTTCTTCTTCTGCTATATTTAAATCTGCTAAATTTGCAATGTGTAAAATCTCTTCTTTGCTTATTTTCATTGAAATCTCTCCTCTTTTAAAATTTATCTTATTATATACTTAAATATCAAAAATGACAAGAGGGATATAGGGACGTTCCTTTTTTCCCGTTTTGGAGGGAAAAAAGGAACGTCCCTATATCCCTAATTCCCTTAGTTGTTCTCTTTTTACATTTCCTGGTGCTCCCATCATTAAATCTTGTGCCTTACTATTTAATGGAAATGCTATTACTTCTCTTATTGTATCAGAATTTGTTAATAACATTAACATTCTATCTATACCTGGTGCAATTCCTGCATGTGGTGGTGCTCCAAATTGAAATGCTGTATATAATGCTCCAAATTTAGTTTTTACCTCTTCTTCTGTATATCCTGCCATTTCAAATGCTTTTAGCATTATATTTATATCATGATTTCTTACCGCTCCTGATGATAGTTCTATTCCATTACATACTATATCATATTGATATGCTAATATTTCTAATGGATTTTGATTTTCTAATGCTTCTAATCCACCTTGTGGCATTGAAAATGGGTTATGACTAAATGCAAGATTATCATGTTCATCTAATTCAAACATTGGAAAGTCTATTATCCAGCAAAATTGAAATGTATCTTCATCTATTAAGTTTAATCTTTTTCCTAGTTCTGTTCTAATTTGACCTGAAAGTTCTGTTGCTCTTTTTTTGTTATCTGCTATAAAGAATATTGTATCTTCTTTTTCTAAGTCTGCTAGCTTTAATAATTCTTGTTTCAAATCTTCTGGAATAAATTTATCAATTGGTCCTTTAAAGCTTAAATCTTCTTGTACTTCTAAATATCCTAGTCCCTTCATACCAATTGACATTGCATAGTCTAGCATTTTTTCATGGAATCCTTTTGAGATATGTCCACTTACTTTTATGGCTCTTACTGTTCTATTAATAAATGGTGTAAATGTACATTTATTAAAGAATTCTGATAAGTCTACTATATATAGTGGTTTTCTTAAATCTGGCTTATCTGTTCCATATTTAAGCATTGCTTCCTTATAAGTAATTCTTGGAAAAGGATAATTTGCAATCTTTTTATTAGAAAACTTTTTAAATGTGTTATACATTACAGGTTCTATTACTTTAAATACGTCTTCTTGTGTGCTAAATGCCATTTCCATATCTAATTGATAAAATTCTCCTGGTGCCCTGTCTGCTCTAGCGTCTTCATCTCTAAAACATGGTGCTATTTGAAAATATTTATCAATTCCAGATACCATTAATAATTGTTTAAATTGTTGTGGTGCTTGTGGTA
>CAOJQV010000045.1 GCA_948441945.1 uncultured Clostridium sp.
TTATTTGATAATAAGTAAATTTTTTATCGCAAAATTCGACAAAAAGCTGAGACAGTTTTAACCTGTCCCAACTGTCTCTTTTTATTCTGTTCTTAAAGCTTCTACTGGGTCCTTCTTACTTGCCATTTTTGCTGGAATTAAACCAGCAATCATAGTTAATAACATACTAATAATTACTAAAATCACACCAGCTTTAAATGGTACCATTGCATGTACTGAAACGCCAGTAACAGCATATATTACCGCATTGATTGGAATTGTAATTAAAACTGTTATACCTATTCCCAATAATCCTGAAATTAAACCAACAATAAATGTTTCTGCATTAAATACTCTTGAAATATCCTTTTTAGAAGCACCTATTGCTCTTAAAATTCCAATTTCTTTTGTTCTTTCTAACACTGAAATATATGTTATAATTCCTATCATAATAGATGATACTATTAGTGATATTGCTACAAATGCAATTAGTACATAACTTATAGTATTTATAATTTGACTAACAGATTTCATCATAACACCTATTAAATCTGTATATACAATTACATTTTCTTCTTTTGCCTCATCTCTTTGTTTTTGATTATATTCTTCTATCGCCTTTGTTATATTATCTTTTGAATCGAAATTTTTTGGATATATACTAATTGTTTTTGGAATGTCAATATCTACTGCTCCTAATTTAATTAAATTATTTTCATAAGTTGCATTTTTATTATTTGTATAAGTTTCCATCATTTCCATCATTTGTTCAGTACTTAAATTTCTCATAGCCATTTTTTGTTCATTTGTTAAACTATTATAATCAAATTCTTTATCATCTTCTTTAGGAAATTCTAATTTTGTAAATACATTTACAGACTTATTATTTTTTTGTTCTTGTACAATTTCTGCTTCATTAGATTTTTCAATTACATATTCTTTTAATTTTTTATTGTATCCTATAAAGCTTGTTACTGATGAAGATGCTACGCTTTGTTCGTTTTGTTTTATAAGTCCTACCACCTTAATTGTTTCAGCTTGTGAAATTTTTAATTTCATATATTCTTCATCATCACTTTTATCTATCCATAAACCATTTTCTTTTTTGTAATAATCAGAATTTAATAATAGTTTAAAAGATAAATTTAATAATTCGTCATAAGTATAAGATGTTGGCTCTATCTCTTCTAAAGTCTCACCATTTTCAATTGCTTTCCATTTTTGTTTTAATTCTGATTGGTCTTTTAGTCCTAATGAATATAAAGTATAATCATCAATTGTTCCATCTTCCTTTAACACTAATACAACTTCATTATGTTCTTTTGGCCAAGCCCCTTTTACTAAGTCATATTGGCTTTCCAACAATTCTTGATTATCTAGCATTTCTAGCCAAATATCAGTATTTGTCATCATAGAGCTTCCCATCATAGATGTAATTGAAGAATTATTTGATGCTTCTATCATTTCTCCCATTCCAAAAGCATTCATAACAGTACTTGGATTTACCTGAACTATGCCATTTGTTGTGTCTTCTCTATATAAATTTAAACTCATATTATATCCATATTCAATAGAATTACTATTATTTTTTATTGTTTCATCTTCAGTCAAGTATTTCTTTAATTCTGCTAAATTATTACTTTGCTTTTTGTTTGAAAGTGTTGTAATCATATCATTCATAATATCTGCAGAATAAGCTTTTCCTTCTTCATCTGGAGTATCTTTTTCTACGTCTCCCATCATAATTTCCATCATACTTCCCATATCTATTGTTGATTCTTCAATTGTTATTGGATATGATGACAAAGTGTCTTCTTCTACTCTTTTTATGTAGTTATTAACTCCTGTTGATATTGCTAAAATTAAAGCAATTCCTATAATTCCTATGCTTCCTGCAAAAGATGTAAGTAATGTTCTTCCTTTTTTTGTCATTAAATTATTTAAACTTAGACGTAGTGCTGTAAAAAATTTCATTGCTGTTCTTCCAGACTTTGCTTTTTTGCTTTCTTTGTCTCCTTCTGTATAAGGATTTGAATCATCTGTAATAACACCATCTAATATTTTAACAACTCTTGTTGAATATTTTTCTGCTAACTCTGGATTGTGTGTTACCATTATTATTAATTTGTTTTTTGATATTTCTTTTAGTATATCCATAATTTGAACACTTGTAGCTGTATCTAATGCTCCTGTTGGTTCGTCTGCTAAAATGATGTCTGGATTATTTACTAATGCTCTAGCTATTGCTACTCTTTGCATTTGTCCTCCAGATAGTTGGTTTGGTTTTTTATGGATTTGTTCTTTTAGCCCTACTTCTTCTAAAGCTTTAATTGCTCTTTCTTTTCTTTCTTTTTTAGATACTCCTGAAATTGTAAGTGCTAATTCAACATTTGATAATATAGTTTGATGTGGAATTAGATTATAACTTTGAAATACAAATCCTACTGAATAGTTACGGTATGCGTCCCAATCTTTGTCTTTAAATTGCTTTGTTGACTTACCATTAATAACTAAATCTCCTGATGTATAACGGTCTAGTCCTCCTATTATATTTAGTAGTGTTGTTTTTCCACATCCACTTTGTCCTAAAATTGATACAAATTCACTTTCTCTGAATTCTATGTTTATTCCTTTTAATGCTTGGACTGTTGTGTCTCCAGACTTATAGTCTTTTTTTATATCTTTTAATTTTAACATTTTTATTTCCTTTCATTTTTATAATTCTATTATCTCTAATTCAACTTGCTCTGGATTAGAAATATCAATTTTATATCTATAACCACCTAAAAAGTAATCATCTACATACTCTTGGTTATTCAAATAAATCTTATCCTGTTTAACATATTTTAATTTTGCCTCTATATCAGAAACTTTTGTTATCTCTCTTACAATTCCATTATTATTTAGCTCAAAAACAGTAAATTCTGTTTCTAATGCTCCATCATCTTGTCTTTTTTGGCACATTATATAATATTTTCCTTGATATTTACCAACTGTTCCGCCATAGCCAATAATGGCATCATCATTGGTTTCTAAATTCAAAATGTGTTTTGCTTCTTTATCAGAATAATCAACATATAACAAATATTTATCTGATATTCCAATTACAAATTTTCTTCCCTGCATCAAATTTGTAACTTCACTTCCATCATTATTCATCACATACATTTTTCTGTCTTGAGTTGTGTAGTATATTTTGTTATTTTGCACAAAAAATTGATTTTTTATTTCTTGTGCAAGTTCTACTACATTTTCTCCATTTTTATCCATTTTACAAATAGTACCTTGTGGATTTTTATTAAAATCATCAAATCCTATTTGTTTTACAAAATAAATCTTGGCTTCTGTAAGATAAAGTTGAGATGCGTAATCTTCAAATATCTTCTTTATATTTCCTTGTAAGTCTATTTTATAAATTCCTTTTCCATCATAGTAATAAGGTATTGCATAGATATATTCTCCATCAAAATAGATTTTATCTGCTCCTTCTTCTAGTGTTACAAGTGGGTTTGATAGATTGTTTTCTAATTGATAACAGTAAATTGTTTTGCTTTCTTTTTCATAAAATACAACTTTATTATCTATTTTACAGATTGTTCCTCCAACATGCATACTAAAATCTATTTCTTCTTGCTTATTTATTTCATCTTCGTTTGCAATTTGCTCATAACTATTATCATTTTTAATATATATTGTTTGTTCAGGCACTTTTTGTATTTTACTTGGATTCATAATAATAATTCCTATTGCAATAATCATTATTATAATACTTAAAATTCCAATACTTATTTTATTTTTGTTTTCTTTTTTCATATTTTCACCCATTTAATTTTATTTCTTAGAAAATTCTCAAAATATCATTATAAGTAATATATAAAGATAATGCAATTAAAATTGAAAATCCTATTAATTGTATGTTTATCTCTGTTTTTTCGTTAAGTGGTTTTCTTCTTATTGCTTCTACAATTAAAATTAAAATCTTTCCACCATCTAATGCAGGAATTGGTAGTAAATTAGTAACTCCTAATGATAATGAAATTAATGCAAGCATTGATATAAACTCTCTAACTCCATTTGTTTTTGCAACAACTTCTGATATTCCAACAGGTCCCATCATTTGGTCTACACTTACTCCTCCTGTAAATATCATTTTTATATTATCTATAATAGAAAGTGAAAACTCTTTTGTCTCTATTGTTCCATAGATTATATGATTTATAAAATTGTCTTCTGCTTGCTTTAAGTTTACTCCTAAATAGTATGTTGATATATAATCAGGAGTTAGCTCTATATTTTGTGTTTCGTTTCTCCTTTCAATTGTGATTAACATGGTATTTAAACCTTTTTCTTGAATGATTTCTATTAGTTTATTTACATCTCCATTTATTTCAGTATTATTTATTTTTATAATTTTATCATTTGCTTTAATTCCTTGCTTTTCTGCACTACTTCCCTTTTCTATGCTTAGTATTTTACAGTTTTCTCCTATATACATACCTGTACTTTTATTTTTTACTTCAGTAGGTTTTATTTGATACTCTAATATTTCATTATCTCTTTTTATTTTTAAAGTAACTTCCTCTCCATTTACTTTTTTCATTACTTTATTTAAGTCATATTTATTTTTTATTTTCTTTCCATTTAGTTCAACTATAATATCATTTTCTTGTAGATTTATTTCTTCAGCTATATATCCATCTAATACACTATCTATTTTATTTGTAATATATACGTTTTCAGTAGACATCAAAATAAAATATATAGCTAATCCAAAAATAATATTAACAATTGCACCTGCTGCTACAATTGCAATTCTTTTTGGGATACTTGCTTGTGAAAAAGAATCCTGTTTATCAGACCTTTCTTCTTCTCCTTCCATACTGCAGAAACCACCTAATGGAATTAGTCTTAGAGCATATTTTGTCTCCTTGCCTTGTTTTTTCCATATAGTTGGTCCAAATCCAATTGCAAATTCATTTACTTTTACTTTACACCATTTTGCTACTAATAAATGTCCTGCCTCATGAATTAATATTAAAAATCCAAGTAGAAATATAATTTTAATTGCTGATATTATAATTGTCAATTTGACTCCTCCTTATATTTTAAAGTATTGTAAATAACATGTATGCAAATGGTGCTATAAATAGCACACTATCAATTCTATCTAACATTCCACCATGTCCTGGTAATAAATTACTATAGTCTTTTATATCCACATACCTTTTAATGCAAGATGCAGCAAAATCACCTATCTGTCCAATTAGACTAAATGCTATTCCTGCTGAAATAACTACTAAATAAGAATAGTTATAAGAAAAAGCTTGATTTAAGATTACTGTAAAAATAACTCCTATTAATACTGCCCCAAGTGTTCCTGCTATACATCCTTCAATTGATTTTTTAGGACTTACTTTACTAAATTTATGTTTTCCTATTCTACATCCTATACTATATGCAAATACGTCTGTTCCAAATGCTGCAATTAATAAATATACAAATAAAATTCTTCCATTATGCATTCCATTAATTAGTGATAAAAACATCATAAATGTTGGAATATAAGCTATACCTAGTAATGTATATACCATATCTTTAAAGGTCGTTTTCATATCAGTTGCAATTACTTGTGCAAACATTAGTAATAATAAAATTGGCATTTCAAACATTAATATGAAATTAATATATTGCTCTGGAATAAGACCAACAATAGCTACAATAATACAACTTAAATAAGAAATCCATTTAATTGGCTTACATATTTTTGATATTGCATTTAGATATTCATGAATTGCTACAATTGCTATAATTGCTAATATGATATTTACTACAATTTCACTTGGTATTAATAATATTAATAATACTGATATTCCTACTATTGCTCCTGATACAATTCTTTTAGTATCCATCCTTTTTTTCCTTTCTATTTAGCTCCAAATTTTCTATTTCTTTTTTGATATTCTTCAATTGCTTTGTCTAAATCTTCTTCATTAAAATCTGGCCAGTTTTTATCAATAAATAAAAGTTCTGTATAAACTGATTGCCAAGGTAAAAATCCGCTTAATCTTAATTCTCCACTAGTTCTTATTAACAAATCTGGGTCTGGCTGACCTTTTGTGTATAAGTTATCTGATATAGTTTGCTCTGTTATATCTTCTATGCTTATGTTATTTTGATTTACTTCATTTACTATGTTTTTGACTGCTTGTATTAATTCTGCCCTACCTCCATAATTTAATGCAATATTAAATGTAATTCCTGTATTATTTTTTGTTCTTTCCATACATTTGTCAATTTGTTTTTTCATTTTTTCTGATAAACCTTGTCTATTTCCTAGTATTTTGACTTTTATATTTTCAGAATCTGCTCTTTTACTATAATCGTCTAAATAACTTTGCATTAAATTCATTAGTGTGCTTACTTCATCTTCTGCTCTTTTCCAATTTTCTGTTGAAAAGGCATATACAGTTATATGTTTTATTCCTATTTTATTAGCATATCTAACAATTTTTTCTAGTGTCTTTGCTCCTTCTTTATGTCCTAGTCCAACAGGAAGTCCTTTTGCTTTTGCCCATCTTCTATTACCATCCATAATTATGGCAATGTGATTAGGTAAATTTTCTTTTTCCATTCTTGCTTTCTTTCCTTTCTTATAGCACTAATCTGGTTGAAAAATAATTGAATTTTTTTAAGCCAACCTTATTTATTTCTATCTCTAATATACTCCGCAAGTTGTTTAAAAAATTCTGCTTTTTCTCCATAATTTTTTAATTCTTCTATTGCTTCTTTTATTATTTTATTTAGTTGTTCTTTTGCTCCTTCTAAACCATAGAAAGATACATAAGTACTTTTTCCTAATTCTCTGTCATTCCCAACTGGTTTTCCTGTTATTTCTGGGTCTCCTTCTTCTGCTAAAATATCATCTTTTATTTGGAAGGCTAATCCTATTTTATCCGCATATTTTGTTAATGTTTCAATGTCTCTTTGTGGTGCATTTGCTATAATTGCTCCCATCCTTACACATACTTTTAATAATGCTCCTGTTTTATTTGTATGAATATATTCTAGCATTTCTTTTGAAACTTGATTTCCTTGCAATTCTGTATCCAAATACTCTCCTGCTATCATTCTATCAACAGCTTGTGAAAGTTCTTGAAATGCAATTATTTTGTTAATTAAATTTTCTTTATATTGGTTTTGGGCTGAATATCTAATTTCATCACTTATTACCATATAAGCCTGATTTAATAATCCATCTCCTGCAAGTAATGCTGTTAGATGATTAAATTTCTTATGATTAGTTGGTTTTCCATGTCTGAAATCATCATTATCTACTTCTGGTAAATCATCATGAATCAATGAAAAATTGTGTATAATTTCTATTGCAATTGCAAATGGCATAACTTCTTCATAGTCTTCTTTAAACAGTTGATATGTTGCTAATACTAATATTGCTCTCAATCTTTTTCCACCAGCCATTAGGGAATATTCCATAGAACTATTTAAAGTTTTTTCGGGGCATTCTTGTTTTCTAATATGCTTTTGTAATTCGTTATTAACAATATCTTGATATTTTTTAAGATTTTCTTTGAATTCCATTTTTCATCAACCCTTTTACATTTTATTACTATAATTATACAGACATTACTTCTTTTTCTTTATCAGCTAATATTTTGTCAATTTCTTCTACACTTTTATCTGTTAATTTTTGGATTTCATTTTCTGCTTGTTTTAATTCGTCTTCTGTCATATTTCCTTGCTTTTCTTCTGCTTTTGCTTCTTCAATTCCATCTCTTCTTATAGCTCTTATTGAAATTTTTGCATCTTCAGCCATCTTTTTAATATCTTTTACTAAATCTTTTCTTCTTTCTTCTGTTAATTCTGGGAAAGCAAGTCTTATTACTTTTCCATCATTATTAGGATTAATTCCTATGTCTGAAGCTAAAATTGCTTTTTCTATTTCTTTTAAAACACTTACATCCCATGGTTGAATAACAATTAATCTGGCTTCTGGTACTGATACTCCTGCAACTTGATTAATTGGTGTTGGTGTTCCATAATAATCGATTTTTACTTTGTTTAATATTGCAGGGTTTGCTCTACCTGCTCTTACCTCTGATAATTTTTCATTATACACATTAATACTTTTATTCATTTTTTCTTTTATATTTGTGTAATCCATAATTTTTTCTCCTCTCTAACTCGTTTTACTCGAACAGCTAACTTTATTTTACAAGTGTTCCTATTTCTTCTCCTTTAACTGCCCTTACTATGTTTTCTGGATCTGCTATTCCAAATACTAATAGTGGTATATTGTTATCTCTACAAAGTGCTGTTGCTGTTGAGTCCATAACTTTTAAATCTTTTTCTAATACTTCTAAATATGATATTTTATCATATCTTTCTGCATTTTTGTCTATTTTTGGGTCTGCAGAATATACTGCATCTATTGCTTTTCCAAGTAATATAATGTCTGCATTTATTTCTGTTGCTCTAAGTACTGCTGCTGTATCTGTTGTAAAGTATGGATGTCCTGTACCACAAGAGAATATAACAACTCTTCCTTTGCTTAAGTGTTTTTCTGCTTTTCTTATTATAAATGGTTCTGCTATTTCTCTCATTTCTATTGCTGTTTGTACTCTTGAGTATACTCCTCTTGCTTCTAATGCATCTTGAAGAGCTAATCCATTCATTGCTGTTGCAAGCATTCCCATATAGTCTGCTGTTGCTCTTTCCATTTGATGTCCATTTCTTCCTCTCCAGAAGTTTCCTCCTCCTAC
>CAOJQV010000046.1 GCA_948441945.1 uncultured Clostridium sp.
TTGATATTCCTAGTGGTCGCATTTTACCATTATCTTTTGGTATATATACCCTAAGGGCTGGTGCTGGTTTGTATGCTTTATTCTTTAATCTTATTACTAAGTCTTTAATATTTTCGTATAGGTTTTCTGCATATTCTTTCTTGCTTACATTATCAATTCCTTCTGCCTTATTTCCATCTAGTTCCTTATGGCATTGTTTTAGTAGCTCCTCATTTATTAAGTGGTACAATGATGTAAATATTGGTCGTTTTTCATTTCTTGATTTGTCTGCTATTCTTGCTAGTTTTGTTTCCATTATTCCTCCTGTCCCTGAGTACAGATAATGTTTCCGTAGTCAAGACCGTTATTGCGTAAGCCCCTTCGCTCCATTTCCATTACAGAAACTTCCTTACTACTATGAGCTTATCCGACTGCCTAATATTCTTTTGGCATTCTCCGTTTTATTGTTGTTTGCCATACTTGTATTACTACAAGAAATATTAGGCTCTCCCCAGTTGATAAAGTAATCACTATGTAAAGTATGATTGGCTCTAATGACCCCGTAAAAGTCTGAATAATCTCACCATAACAATTATTTAAATGTTGCATTCCGTAGTAATTAGCACGTCTGCCTTTTAATTGGTAACATTTCGGGGCTGAATTGCCTTGTAACCCTACTTCCTTGCTGTTTACACTTTACTCATAACATTACTGTCATAAGCACAAAACTCGCTACTGGTGGTTTGGTTAGACCTTAGCCAGACGGGATTTCCACCCGTTAGATTACTTCCCCTTTGCTGGGCGCACAATTACTAGTTATCACTATGATTATAACATCATTTCACAAAAAAGTATATAAAAATAAAAAAATAGGAATTCTATAAATTCCCATATTTATATTATTTTTTAAATCCCAAACCTACAACTTCTCTTGCATTTGCAATAATTATAAAACTTTTAGAATCAATTTTTTTAGCAGTTTGTTTTACTCTAGCAACATCTCCTCTTGAAGCAGCACACATTAATACGACTTTATTTTCATTTGTATACATCCCTTTTCCATAAAGTCCTGTTACACCCTTTCTAACTCTTTCTCCTATTTCCTCCGCAATTTCTTGGCTTCTATCTGATATTATAATTACTAATTTAGTAAAATATATTCCCTCAAAAATAATATCTATCATCTTTCCCATTAAATAAATTGCAAGTGCTGAATATAATCCAATTTCAATTTCTTTAAAGAAAAATACATTTAGTCCAACTATTACTGTATCTATAATTATAATTACATTACTCATCCTAATTTCTGGTTTATATTTTTTTACTAACATACTTACTAAGTCTGAGCCACCTGTTGATGAGTTTGCTTTTAATATAATTGCTGTTCCTAATCCTATTATAATTCCTCCATATATGCATGCCAAAAATCTGTCTTGTGTTAATGGTGTTATTTTATCCAATATGTCTATAAATATAGAATATGTTATTGTTCCTATCATAGATTTGGCTAAAAATGTTTTTCCTAATTTGTAACCTGAAAATAAGAATAATGGTATATTAAAAGCTAAAATAGTAGCTCCCATTGGAATTTTTAAAAAGTAGTAAAATATTGTTGCTATTCCTGCAAATCCACCAGATGATAATTGATTTGGTAACAAAAATAGTGAAGTAGCTACTGCCATAAGGCAAGCTCCTACTATTGTTTCTATTATTTCTATTGATATTGTTTTTAATTGTTTTTTGTTTATTTGCATAAAAATCACCTTTATTCCTATTATTAGAAATTCAAGGTGATTTTATTCTAATCTATTTTTATTTTTTCTTTTTTGTTATCATCTTCTAAAAAGTCTTTATATATTTTTGTAATTTCTATTTTTGATTTTCCTTGTTTTATATTTTCATCTTGTTTTACTATTAGGTCTACTTCATATAATTCTTTTAGTTTTAAAACATTTTCCTTTTTATGTCCTATTACATTATTAGTGTCTATTGGATTTACTGTAACTTCTACTTCTTGAACTTTTACATTTAATTTTTTTATTTTTTCTACAATAGAATCATACCACATTCCTGATTCTACTAATTGTCTAAATGCTGGATGAAATGGTCCTGCTACTACTTCACTTGTTTCTCTTCCAGGTTCAGTTATTTCATCTGTGTTTTGAAGTCCAACTCTAATTACATCTATTTTCTTATTTGCAAATAATCTAACTAATTGTTTACAAGTTTCTATAGCTTTTGGTAATGGTACTGGTTCATAATTTCCTTCATTGAATTCTTTTTCTAGCCTTGTTCCTTTTACTACTAATACTGGATAAATTCTTACCATTTGTGGTTTTAGTTTTATAAGTGCTTTTGCTGTTTCAATTTCATCTTTTTGTGTACTTTCTGGTAGTCCAACCATCATTTGATGACCTAATTTAAAGTGATGTCTTCTTATCATTTTAGATGCTTTTTCTACATCTTTAAATGTATGTCCTCTGTTTGCTTTTCCTAAAATGTAGTCATTAGCAGACTGTACTCCTAATTCTATTGTTTTCACTTTATATTTTTTTAATCTTTTCAAAATGCTTTTATTAATGTAATCTGGTCTTGTTGATATTCTTATACTTTCTACTTGTCCATTTTCAATATATTCATAAGCAATTTGTAATAATTCTTCTTGTTTTTCTTCATCAATTCCTGTGAAACTGCCTCCAAAAAAGGCTATTTCTTTTTTGGCTTCTTTGTCTTTGATATTATATAAATAATATTCTATAGTTTTTTTTACTTCCTCATTTGAGATATCTTTCTTTTGTCCACTAATTGATTTTTGGTTACAAAAAATACAGTCATTTTGGCATCCATAATGTGGTACAAATACTGGTATAACATATTCCATTTTCATATAAATGTATCCTTTCTTACATATTTTCAAGTACTTTTTTTGCAGCTTGCATTTCTGCTTCTTTTTTGCTTTTTCCTTTTCCTTGTGCTAATGCTTTTCCATTTAAAGAAACTTGTGCTTCGAATGTTTTATCATGGTCTGGTCCAGTTTCTTTTAAAATTTCATATTCTATTTTTACATCACCATTTTTTTGTAGTTCTTCTTGTAATACTGTTTTGTAATCTTTTTTTCCTACATTTTTTGTTGCACTTTCTATTTCATCTTTTAAGTTTTCTATTATAAACTTCTTGGCAGGTTCTAGTCCACCATCAATATATATTGCTGCTATTACTGCTTCTACACTGTCTGCAAGTATTGCTGGTCTTTGGTTTCCTCCGCTTATAACCTCTGATTTTCCTAAAATTAAGAAATCACTAAAATTATGCTTACATGCTATTTTATATAAACTTTCTTCACAAACTACTGTTGCTCTAACTTTAGTCATTTCTCCTTCTTTTAGATTTTTATATTTTAGATACATATATTCACTTGATACAAATTCTAAAATACTATCTCCTAAAAATTCTAGTTTTTCATTGCTTTCTACTTTGTGCTCATATGCATAAGAAGTGTGTGTTAATGCATTTTTGAGTAGTTCTTTGTTCTTAAATGTATATGATATGTCTTTTTCTAATTTTTCAATATTCACTTTTCTCACCTATTACATTATATACCATTTTACATATTTTGCAAATAATTTATTAATATTTTTTTAGATTGTTTATTTATATTGAAAAAAAGAGTGAACCACTTTGATTTTTTTGGTGCACTCTATTGATTTTTTATAATAACTCTTTTGCTAATTCTTTTATTTCTTCTTCAGTTTTAGGCTCTGCATTTATATTATTACCAGCTCTTCCATAGCTTGCGCCACATGTATCTAAATAGTAATTATTTGTTAATTCTATAGTTCCTATAGTACTACTTGAATATCCTTCTTTTGCGACAATTCCACCTTTAGTTGTTCCAGAAATCATTCCTAAATTATAACAATTTTCAATAATAGCATATCCGACTTTTACTTCCTGCTATATATCCTACAATTCCTCCACAATTGCTTCCACTCAAATTACTTTTTACTTCTCCTATATTTACACAGTTTCTGATTGTATGTTTATTGTTATAAGCACTTGTTCCTGAAATCCCACCAATATATATAGTCTGATTATTTGATATTCCTACAATAGTTCCTTTATTAGTACATAAATTAATTTCTCCAATAAGTGCATCTCCTACAATTCCGCCTACTCCATGGTTTCCACTTATTTCTCCATAATTAGTACATTTTTCAACATTTCCATTACTTACTCCTACAATTCCTCCAAAGAATTTTCCATAATTTCCTGTTGTACCTAATGGGTATACTCGTGCTCTATTGACACATAGTTCTATTGTTCCATAATTTACTCCTGCACAGCCTCCTGTTTGATTCCAACCACCAACTGTTCCATTTGTTGTTATATTTTTTATTTTTCCATAATTAGCTCCACAAATCAATGCTACACTTACTTCATTTCCTGTTACTTCTCCTGTTATTTCTAAATTTTGTATTTTTCCATTGTTAATACTAAATAAGGCTTGATTAGTTTTTCCTCTACTATCTATATATAAATTTTCAATTTTGTGGTTGTTTCCTTCAAAAGTCCCTTGAAATGTATTGGTTTCTGTTCCTATTGGCACCCAACTTTTATCATTTGTTTCAGTTCCATCTACTTCATAACATATATTTTTTAAGTCTATATCTTTTGTTACTTCTATGGTTTTATTTTCTAATGTATTTCCCATATTTACAATTATACTTAATTCTTCTAAATCTTTTCCATTTTCTATTGTGCTTCTGTCGTTTTTTGTAAATCCTTTTGTTTGTATTATATACTTTTCTTGTTGTCCATTTTCATCTACAATATAAATATTTTCTTCTCCATCTATTACTTCATATTCTATTTCTTCATTATCTCCTATTTTTACACTTAATTTAAGTTTTCCATTTGCTTGGTTATATCCTATAATTCTATAAGAGGCTACTTTGTATTTTTCCCCATTTATATATTTTTCTATTTCTTCTTCATATTCATTAATTATTTCATTTTGATAAGTTTCAGCGTTTTCTGATTCTTCTTTTACTTTCTGTACTTTTGATATTAATCCATTTTCTCCTGTTAAACTTGATATTGTTATTCCTGCTAATATTAACAATATTATTATTGTGATGACAAGAGCAATTAGAGTTATTCCCTTTTTATTTCTTATTTTACTAAAGTGTAGCTCTCTCTCTCTCTCTCTCTCTCTCTCTCTCTCTCTCTTAGAGTTTCAACGATTTCAGTCTTCATATTTTTTTTCCTTTGTTTCTTTATTTTAATAAATTTTATAATAAAAAAACACTCTTTTCAAGTGTTTTTTATACTAATGCTTCTGTTATTTCTGCTCTTTTCTTTTTTATTTCAACTTGTGGTGGAATTAATGGACTATAATTTTCTCCATCAAAAACATCTACTTCCACTGTTCTTGTTAAAACATCTGTGTAACTATATGTTACGTTTCTATCATTTTCTTCATATTTTACAACGAAAATATTAGGATATGCTTTTTCTAATGTAGCTTCTTTTTCAAAAGTTTTACTTCTTCCGAAGAGAACCTTTTACTATTATCTTTTGACCAACTTTCTCTAAGATGTCTGTCTTTAGATTTGATATGTCTGTTTTACAAATCATGCTATCACCTACTCCTTTAAGATGGTTTGAGTATAGCATTTTTTGCGGATTTTGTCAAAAAATAATTGTTTATCTGTATCTCTGTTTTTCTTTATTCTTCAGTAATTTTAAGCTTTCTATTACATTTATATTACAATTATATTACAGTAATATTACATTCTTTTCATCCTACCATTTGCCCCTATTCCACCTACTCCTTTTCTTCCATCTCTTAGTTCATTAGCAATATCATCAATTGTAATATATTTATAATTATATGTTGTTGCTATTTTTTCTGCAACAATAAGTGGATCAATAAAGTCTATTAATATTCGTGCTGGTGAAGATGCAAAGTTTGCTCCTGCTAGAATTATTGCTTCAAAGTAGCTTTGACAGGCTCCTGCAAATATAACTGTATCTTTCTTGTTTTCTTCGTCATATCTTCTTGCTTCTTTTACTGTATTAATAAAATGCCTTGAGTTTCTATAATTATAAATGTCATTATAATTTGTTCCTCTTTTTATCATCCCGGTCATGTCCTGTTACAATTAGTATATCAGGTTTATATATTTTTAATAATTGATATACTACTTTAGGTTGTTTATATTCAGGAATATTTTTTACAGTTGCATCTAATCCTAATTTTTTATAGTAGTTATATGATTTTTGTGAATATCTTTTGTCTCCATCTAAATGCAGAATTTTTCCAGTAATGATTTTTTCTTTTAGTCTGCTTTCTTCTTTTGATATAATTCCTATTCCATATTTTTTGTCTACTCTTTTTTGTATTTTTTCTTTTTCATCTAGTAGTTTTTTTTGTATTATGTCTTTTTCTACTAATACTAAGTCATCTATGTCACTATCTGCTTCTATTCTTTCTGTTAATCCACGAAGAATTGCTATTGTGCTTTCTTTAGTTTTTATTATTCTTTTTACATAAAATATAATATCTTTTCCATGAGATTTTCGAACAACTATAGTTCCTTTTTTTATTTTATTCATTTTATCACCTCATATTTTTTGGCTATTATATTCTATGTATTTTTTTGTCGATTAGTTACTTTATTTTTAGTAATATAGTTAGTCTTTTAATTTACTATATTTTAACTTTGTTGCCATCCCTCCTCTTATATGTCTTTCTGCCTTATTTTCATCTAGAATTATGCGCACTTTTCTCGCTAGACTTGGATTTATTTTTCTTAATCTTTCAGATACGTCTTTGTGTACCGATGTTACTTTCCAGAGCGGTATCTTTGATGTCATTAAAATTAGTAATAACTGCAGGTGTACTGCCTATTTCCTTTAGTAGTTTTAGTCTTACTTCTACATTTGAGTCGCTATCAACCTCAATTACATCTATTATTGTTTTTAACATTGCATTGGTAATTGTTTGATTGTTTAAAATATCATCTACTGTGCTAATTGTTTTAGATAATTCTTTTTCTAATACATCTTTTTCTTTTATTTCTGATGTGATTAGTTTTA
>CAOJQV010000047.1 GCA_948441945.1 uncultured Clostridium sp.
AATTAAGAGATACAGATGTAATGAATACAGAACAAATTTTAAGATTAGTACAATCTATTCCGTCTAAAAAAGCAGAGCCTTTTAAATTATGGTTAGCACAGGTAGGAAAAGAAAGAATTGATGAAGCATACGATCCAGAAATTACAATTAATAGAGCATTAGATACTTATAGAAAAAAGGGATATTCAGAAGAATGGATAAACCAAAGATTAAAAACAATTGATGTAAGAAAAGAATTTACAGATGAATTAAAAAGAGTAGGTGTTAGTAAAAATAAAGATTTTGCTATACTGACTAATATGCTAACCCAAGTTTGGAGTGGATATTCTGTAAAAGAATATAAAAATTTGAAAGGATTGAGAAAAGAAAATTTGCGTGACAATATGACAAATATGGAGTTAGTTTTAAATATGCTAGCAGAAACATCTTCAACAGAAATATCAAAAAGTACAAATGAAAAAGGAATCAAAGGTGCAGAACAATCAGTTATAAAGGGTGGCAACATTGCTAAACTTGCTAGAGAACAGTTAGAAAAAGAGACAGGAAAAAAAGTGATTTCTAACAAAAATGCCAAAGAAATAAGAAAATTAGCAGAAGGAACTAATGAAGAAATATAATCTAAAAAATTAAATTATTCAGATAGAAGGATATAGATTAATCTATACCTTCTATTTTTATACCCTAAAATTAAATTTAAGAAAGCGAGAGTGATACTTATGAAAAGAGAAGAAATTATAGAATCAATTAAGAAAATTGAAAAAATAAGTAATGAAGTAGTGCAAACAAAAGAAAAAATAAAAGATGAGGAATTAGAAAAATACTTTTGTAAACTAGAAAAAGTAAGAATGGATATGTATGATGCAGTAATGCAAGAAAACTTATGGAGAGAATTTATGGAAGATGAAGTAACAGAATTTATAGACTATGACTATAAAGCAAAAGTAGAAGATGGCATATTAAAAATACATATTCCAGAAAAGATTCCACCAATCAAAAAAGGTGCAAATTATACTCGGAAAACGAATTACAAATAATATTGTTAGAATAACAAGAAAATATAAAGGACTATTTTATGATAAATTCACAATGACAATTATAAAAATATATGATAATACAAAAATATGGGATGCAGATAACAGAAATGTAAAACCAATTCATGATGGATTAATACATGGAAAAGTAATCAAAGATGACAATATTTATTGTTCATGTTATATGGTACAAGGATATTATTCTGACAGACCATATGCTGAAGTTTATGTGTTATCAGCAGATGAAATAACAAAAATAATTAACAAAAGAATAAGATAAACATATATACAAATATGGCAAAATTTTAGCAAAAAAATTGAAATAAATTTTGCTATGTTTATTTTTATAAGAAACTTAGTAATAGCAAGAGTTTTAATAGAAAACAACTAAAAGAAATTGTCTAGAGTAGAGGGGACATATACAATATGTGCCCTCTACAAGTGTACCATTTAAGGAAGGTACGATTAGAAAATTATGGAGGTGATTTGGATGAGAAGTGGAATGATATTGCAGAACAGAGATATAGAATTATTAATATTTTTAGGAAAGTATAAAATAATATCATTAGATAATGCAAGATATATTTATGAAACAAAGACATATCAAGAAAAAAGGATTGTGTTATTAGCAAAACATGACTATGTAAGAAGACTAAAGCACAGATATATCACATTAGGAAGTAAAGGAAAAGAATATTTATTAGAAACTGGATTTGAAGTAAGAAATCATTGTAGAAACGAAAATAATATGGAAAGATTAAAGGTAATAAGTGATATAGCAAGCTGTTTGATACAAGATAATTTAATTTTTACACCTAGTTGGAATATGAAAAAAGAAGATGAACCAACAACTTATTCAAGAAGATACATTGGTAATTTACATTACAATGAAGAAAAATTTTTAGTATATGCAGTATATGAAGGAAAAGATGATAAATATTTAAAATCAATTTATTATGATATAAAAAAAGAAAATGGATATGCCAATGCTATGATATTTACAAATGACATAGAAAAAATAGTATTACATGAAAAAGGATTTTATTTTGGAAATCAATATACAATTTTAATTCCTTATGATGAATATGGCAAATTTTTAATGAGAAATAATTATGCAATAAGACACAGTATATATTTAAGAATTAAAGAAATGTATGATGTAGAATTATCAGACTTTAGATTAGCAGATTTAAAAGTAGATGATGATAATTATATTGTAATCATGCCATTAATAAATATGGAAATATTAGCAAGGCTACATTACTATTTTAATGAAAATGATAATTATAAAAATATTTACATATTTGGATTAGAAGAATACGAAAGTATAATCAAGCAATATTTGCCTAAATGTGAATACCAAAGTTTAAGTAAAAGAAAAATCAATGAATTATTAGTAAGATATAGAGAATCAGGAGGTGAAGAAGATGAAGCTTTATAAAATAAATGAGACATTACAGCATTCATATTATCAAATGCCACAAGAATTATTTTGTAATGAAAAATATAAAAGGCTAAGTATAGAAGCCAAAGTAATTTACTCATTTTTACTAAATAGAATGAACCTATCAAGAATGAATAAATGGATCAATGATAAAGGAGAAATTTATTTAATTTATACTAGAAAAGAGATACAAAGTAAATTAAATTTAAGTGATAAGCCAGTAACAAGAGCATTTAAGGAATTAAGGGAAGCAAAACTCATAAAAGAAGAAAAACAAGGATTTGGAAAACCTAATTTGATTTATATAGGTAAGATTGAACAAGAAGAATTACAGATTAATGATATTGATACAGAAAATGTATTAGCAGATAATCGAATAAAAGAAGATTATTGTATAGAAGAAAATACGATTCTAGAAGTAGAAAATTTACGAATAAATAAGAAAGATAATAAAAAACATAAAAATAATAATATAGATGTTAGTCAGTCAGAAAGAGAAACAAAAAATTTAGAAGATATAAAACAGAGATGTGAATTATATTTGTTTAAAGAAAATCAAAGAAATATTATAGAAAATACATTAGACCTTATGTTTTATTCAAATAACTTAAAAATAGGACAAGCAGTTTTACCACAGGAAATAGTTAGAAGTAGAATGCAGTTATTAAATGCTTCTATTATTTTTTATGCTTTTGACAAGTTGAATTATTTAAGGCAAGATAGTGAAATACATAATAGCACCAATTTTATGATTAGTTGTTTGTATAATGCAATTACAGAGTATTATTCTGATAGTGATTTGCAGTTTAGAATTGATTATGGAAGTAGTTGATAATTATTATAAATTTAATTTATGATATGCTTTATTTTTTTGTAAACTTATGCTAGAATAAGAAAAAATAAAATGGGGAGAAATCAATATGATAACAAATTTTTCATTAAATGATAGTACTCAAAAAGAAATATTAAAACATCTAGAAATAACATCAAAACTATTAAATAAAGTAGGAACAGAATTATCTGAAATACAAAAGGAGAGTATGATTTATGCAATGCCAGATTTAGGAATAGCACAAAATGGAACAAGAATGTTAGGAGGATTTTATACAGGTGCTTGTTATTTTTGGAATTCGGATATTCCATTTGTTCCAATAGATACTACGGTAAATGTTTGTGGTACTACAGTTTATAGATTAAAACAAAAGATTACGACTCAAGAATTTAAAAAGAGGTTAGATGCTATTATAACAAATAGGGAAACATATTTAAAATATGCAAACACACATCTACCTTCACAAATATTAAATTCAATTGATTTAGAAAAAACAGATAAATTTTATTGGAATTATAATGTTGGTAATCATTTTGTAATTTTAGCGGAACAAAAAGAAGAAAAATCTGAACTTCCAAAAGGTCAATATATGATAGTTCATGCTTCTGCAATAGAACTAAAAAAAGACAATTTAAAATATGGATTATATCCTACAGAAGGTAATTGGTATTATGATGATATTCAAACAATATATGATGATAAAGAAAATAGATATTTAAGATATATCTATGGAAAAAAAGCTGTTGAATTTTCAGAATTAGCTAATATTTTACAAAAAATAAATAAAGATAGAAATAGATATTTTTGTAAAACAGTTTTAGGTGAGTTGGCAGGTGAGGAAATTATTAATTTAAGTCACTATGGAATGCCTATTAATAATGCTGTATGTATAGGTTGTCAATGGGAACAGGAAGATTTTACTTTATTAACTGCACCAGGAAATGACATTTTTTTGGTTCATCCTAATTTAACTGCTCAAAATACTATTGAATTGAGTAATAAAGAAATTACTTTAACACCACATGGATGTGGAGTTATGCTAAAAAATAGCAGTGATACAATTAAATATTTAGATGATGGAATATTGATTGGAGATAAATATTTTAAAAAGGGCGAAAGTATTAATATTGGAAATGATGTATGGATTAGAACAAATAATATGGATTTAGGACATGTAAAGGAACATATAGAGAATGTTTTAAACAGATGTCCTGGAACAATATATGGACAAATGAATCAATTATTTGCAAGAACTAAATATGGAGATTTTGATTATACCAAAAGAGATATAGAATTAATGTAGATAGGTTATGATGGTAGTAGTTTTATATAGTATAGATAGAAGTTATTTAATACTATTATTTATAAAGAATAAGAAAGAGGGAAAAAATGAAAATACTAGTAACAAGGAATGGTCAAACTGATTGGAATGTAGAAAAAAGAATTCAAGGTAGAACAGATATAGAATTAAATAAAAAAGGAATAGAACAAGCATATAAAACAAAAGAAAATCTAAAAAATGAAAAGATAGATTTGATAATATGCTCACCATTAAAAAGAGCAAAACAGACAGCAGATATTATAAATATAGATAGAAATATTCCAATAATTTACGACAAAAGATTGTTGGAAATTTGCTATGGCGAAAATGAAGGAAGATTGCATAATGACTTTGATTATGATGGATTTTGGAATATAATTAATACTCATGAATATAAAGATGCCGAAAATGTAAATAAATTTATAAAAAGGGTACATGATTTTTTAGAACATATAAAAAAATATGAACAAGAAAATATATTAATAGTTACACATAATGGTGTATGTAGGGCAATTAATATATATTTTAATGGAATTCCAGAAGATAAAAATATAATTAATCTAGGAATTAAAAATTGTGAAGTTGTTAATTATAACATTTTCAAGAATAATAATTTCATAGTATATGCACATAGAGGAGCATCTGCTTATGCACCAGAAAATACAAAAGTAGCATTTGAAAAAGCAATACAATTAAAAGCAAATGGAATAGAATTAGACCTTCAAAAGACAAAAGACGGAAAAATAGTTATATTCCATGATGATTATATAGATAAAAAATCAAATGGTTTAGGAAAAATTGAAGAATATACGTATCAAGAATTATTAGAATTAGATTTTGGTAGTTGGTTTGATGATAAATATAAAAATGAAAAAATAGTATTATTTGAAGATTTTGCAAGAGATTATTTAAACAAAAATATAACATTTGCAATCGAATTAAAAGTTTTAGGTATAGAGCAAGAAGTATTAAACATTATAAATAAATATAAAGTACATAATAATATTTATATAACCTCATTTTTATATGATGTACTTAAAAATGTTAGAAGAATAGATTCAAATATAAAGATATCTTGGCTTATTGAAGATGGAATAAGTAAAGAAAATATAGAAAAGCTACTAAAAATAAATGGAACTCAAATTTGTCCTAGAGCAAGTTTAGTATCTAAAGAAGATATAGAATTTGCTAATAATAATGGGGTAGGAGTTAGATTATGGGGAATTAATAACGAAGAAATTATAAATAAAGTGTATAAATTAGACATTGAAGGAATGACAGTAAATTTTCCAGATAAATTAATTGAGTTATTAAATAAAGAAAAACATAAAGAAATAGAGCCATTTAATGACAATGTAATTTATGAAACAGAAAATTTTGTTGTTGCTGTTCCAAAAGTTCCACATATACCTAGAACAGATGGAGGACATTTATGGATAAGAGCTAAGAAAGAATATTTTAGTAATAGAATTGAACTTGAGCCCAAATTAGCTATTGAAGTAATGAGATTAACCATGTTATTAGGTGAAGCAATGGAAAAAGGAATGAAAAATAGAGGGATAAATGTTGAAAGAATAAATTATCAGGAAAATGGGAATTGGGCATATCAAAAAGGAATGAATCCAGAATTTCATGTTCATTTATATGGTAGAACAAAAGATTCTAAAACTCAAACTTGGGGAGAAGCATTAGTTTTTCCTAATAAATCTACAGGATTTTATGATGATTTTGAAAGATTTAATGATGAAGATATAGAAGAGATAAAAATACAAATCAAGTTACTAGAAAAAGATGAAAAATATAATATTATAAACTGGAATTTATAAAAAGGACATATAAAAACAATACTTAAACTATTGAAAAATAAGTATTTATAAAATTTTTGATGTATCTATTGAAATTATACAAATAATGTAGTACAATAACAATGTCAACAACAAAAGTAGATACAAAATGACTTAAGAAAGGTTTATAAAAAAGGAAGGAAATACGAGAAAGTCAAATTTTCAAAAAAGGAATAAGAATTGTTGATTACTATTTTAAGAGAGGAGGTAATCAAACCAGACAGCAAGAGGCAGAAAATTTGCGAATTGTATTTTGAAGGAAACCTTAACTGCGTTTGTATAGCAAAAGAATTAGGAATAAGTCCACAATATGTATCAAAAGTTTTAAAAGGACATCCTAACTATAAAAAAGA
>CAOJQV010000048.1 GCA_948441945.1 uncultured Clostridium sp.
AAGACGCCACCCTCTCAAGGTGGAATCATGGGTTCGATTCCCGTAGGGGTCACCATTTTATTAATTTTGAATATAATAAAAAGATTATAAAATAATTAAAAGGGAGTAGCTTTTATTACTAATCAACAATCGCGATAATAAAAAATTATCTGGTTAGTAAACTTAAATATTTTAAGTAGTGAGACTTTTAAAGGAAATTTAATTTACAAAAATAACTTAAATTTCTTTTAGAAGTCTTATTTTTTAAATAAATGGATAAAATAAAAAAAGGAAAGGAGAAACAAATGGAAAACAAAAAATTGTTTAACAAAAATGTAGATGAAATAGAAAAAGAACTAGAAACCAATATTAATAATGGACTAACAACAGAGCAAGTACAAAAAATAAGAAATGAAAAAGGATTTAATGAACTAAAAGCAAGCAAAAAGAAAAACCTATTTCAAAGATTTATAGACCAATTTAAAGATTTTTCTATAATTATTTTAATAATTGCAGCAGTTATATCTGGAATAGTAGGAATTAATAGAGGAGAAGGAATTACAGATACAATTATTATTCTAATTGTAGTAATAGCAAATGCAATAATAGGAGTAGCACAAGAAAGTAAAGCAGAAAAATCATTAGAAGCCTTGCAAAAATTAAGTGACCATGCAGCAAAAGTTATAAGAAATGGAAAATTAGAAGTTATCCCAGCAAGAGAATTAGTACCAGGAGATATAGTAATATTAGAAACAGGAGACTACATACCAGCAGATTTAAGAATTATAGAAGAAGCTAATTTAAAATCCCAAGAAAGTTCATTAACAGGTGAATCTGTACCAGTAGAAAAAACATCAGAGACTATAAAAGAAGAAAATATAGGAATTGGAGACAGAAAAAATATGCTATTTTCTTCTAGTTTAGTAACTTATGGCAGAGGAAAAGGAATTGTTGTAGAAACAGGAATGAACACAGAAGTAGGAAAAATTGCAGGAATGATAAACAAAACAGAAAAACAAGAAACACCACTACAACAAAAACTAAATCAATTAGGAAAAATATTAGGAATAGTAGCAATTGTAATTTGTGTAGTTATATTTATAATAGGAATATTACAGGGAAAAGAAAAAATTAGTATGTTTATGACAGCAGTAAGTTTAGCAGTTGCAGCAATACCAGAAGGATTAGTTGCAGTATCTACAATAGTATTAGCAATAGGAGTACAAAAGATGGTAAAGAAAAATGCTATTGTAAAAAGACTTCCAGCAGTTGAAACATTAGGAAGTAGTACTGTAATATGTTCAGACAAAACAGGAACTTTAACACAAAACAAGATGACAGTTGAAAAAATATTTTGGAATAATGCAATTAGAGATGTAAGCAATATACAAGAAAATGAGATAGACGAAGAATTAAAAAAGATAGTATATGTAAATATGCTATGTAATGACACAAAAATAGCAAATGATGGAAGCTTAACAGGAGACCCAACAGAAACAGCTTTAGTGGATATGGCGTTTAAACTAAATTTTGATCCAAGCATTTATGACAGAACCCCAAGAGTTCAAGAAATTCCATTTGACTCTGATAGAAAGTTAATGACAACAGTAAATGAAGTAAATGGAAAATATATTGTATATACAAAAGGTGGAATAGACGAACTTTTAAAAAGATGTATTTCCTATGAAATAAATAATGAGATACACAATAATTTAGAAGAATATATTAATAAAATTAGAGAAAAAAATGAAGAAATGGCAAAAGAAGCTTTAAGAGTATTAGGATGTGCATATAAAGAAATTGACCATAAACCATCAAAACAAGAAATGCAAAATATAGAAAATAACCTGATATTTATAGGAATGGTAGGAATGATAGACCCACCAAGAGAAGAAGCAAAAAAAGCAGTAGAAAAATGTAAAAAAGCTGGAATAAAAACAGTAATGATAACAGGTGACCACAAAATTACAGCAACTGCAATTGCTAGAAAATTAGGAATATTAGAAAATGATGATGAAGCAATAACTGGATTAGAATTAGAACAGATGACAGATGAAGAACTAGAAAAAAATGTTAGAAAATATTCTGTATATGCAAGAGTATCTCCAGAACATAAAGTTAGAATAGTAAATGCTTGGCAAAAAAATGGAGAAATTGTAGCAATGACAGGAGATGGAGTAAATGATAGTCCAGCACTTAAAAAGGCAGATATAGGATGTGCAATGGGATTAGTTGGAACAGATGTTGCTAAAGAAGCAGCAGATGTTATACTAACAGATGATAATTTTGCTACAGTTGTATCAGCAGTAGAAGAAGGAAGAAGAATTTATGATAATATTTTAAAAGTAATTCAATTTTTATTATCAAGTAATGTAGGAGAAATAGTAGTACTATTTTTTGCAACACTTTTAACACCATTACTTAGTGGATGGTTTAATATTGATATTAATCATTTAGAAATATTATTACCAATTCATATTTTATGGATTAATTTAGTAACAGACTCATTACCAGCTTTAGCACTAGCATTTGACCCAGCAAACAGTGATATTATGGATAGAAAACCTAAAAAACCAAGTAAAGGTGTCTTCACAAAAGGAATGACATGGAGAGTAATTTATCAAGGATTAATGATAGGCCTATTAACACTTGTAGCATTTGTAATAGGTATAAGTACAACAAAAGAACCTATTGGAGATTTAAGTTTAGAAGAAACAAAAATAGAAGTTGGCCAGACAATGGCATTTACAACACTTGCCTTATCAGAATTAGTACATGTATTTAATATAAAAAACAATAAAAAATCAATATTTAAAACTAAAATATTTAATAATATAAAATTAATTGGAGCAGTAGCAATATCTGCAATGTTAATGATAATAATTTTAGTTATACCAAGTTTAAGACAAATATTTAGTATACCAGTATTACCAACAGAAAATATTATAGAACTAATTTTATTGATTTTTGCACCACTTGTAATTGTTGAAATTTTTAAATTATTAAAAATAAATACCAGTAAAGAAGAATAAAAAATAAAAAGTATAAGTTGTAAAAAAATACTTGTACTTTTTTATTTTTATAGTTATAATATATAATGTATAGATGTAAAGGAGGTAATATATTTATGTATATAGAACCTGTAGGAAGAATAGATAGAATTATTAGAAATAGGAGAGTAAGATATCAGTATGATGGAAAAGACCCACGAAGATTTCTTGAGACTTATCAGAAACGTATGAGACAGATTGAAGAATTATCACAGGAAGACAAACCCATAAAACCAATAATTAGCTTAAAAAGTACAATGAATCAAAATTCAAATAAATATAAATTATCTCATTTAAGAATCTATAGATTAGAATCAAAAAAGATAAGAAATTTTAGAGTTTTTAATAGACTAAATGCAAAATCTAAAAGTGATATTATTCTAGATCATAAAACTGATGATAATATTAGAATGAGTAGAATGATGAAGGCATATAATAAAACTCCACAAAAGCCAATAGAAGTAGATACCCCAAGTGAATTAGAAAAAACAAAAAAATTAGAAAAAAGTAAAAAGAAAGAACAAAAGCTAGACAAAAGCCATCAAGTAGAAACAAAACAAGAAATTATAAAAAGCAAAACTAAAAAAGAAGAAATGAAGAAATTTAAAGATGGAATGAAGCAAAAAGAAAAAACACCTTTAGATAGAGCTTGTGATGAGTTTGATAAGGCTCAAAGAGCAAGCATAATAAGAGCAAGGAGAATGAAAACATCAGGATATAGAGGATATGATAAACAAGACTATAGAGATTATAGGTAAAGATAAAAATACTAAGGAGGAAATATAAAAATGTACATATTTAACAAAATAACAGTAACACCACAATTACCAAAAAGGATAGAAAAATTATTAGAGGTATCAAATAACTTATGGTGGTCATGGAACACAGAATTTTTAGGATTATTTAAAAAGATTGATAAAGATTTATGGGAAACAAGTGAAAAAAATCCAGTTAAATTTTTAAAACAAGTATCACAAGAAAAATTAGAAGAAGCTACTAAAAACTCAGAACTTTTAAGGGAGTATGATAAAATTGTAAAAGAATTTGAAGACTATGTAAACAGTAAAAATACATGGTTTTCAAACCAGTACCCAGAAAACAAAAAAGATTTAATAGCATATTTTTCAGCTGAATATGGTTTAGACCAGACAATTCCTATATATTCAGGAGGACTTGGAATATTATCAGGAGACCATTTAAAATCAGCAAGTGATTTAGGAATTCCATTAGTAGCAGTAGGACTATTGTACAAAAATGGATATTTTCATCAAAAAATAAATGGATGGGGAGACCAAGAAACACAATATAATAATTTAGAATTAAGTAATTTACCAATCATTCCAGTAAAAGATAAAGATGGACAAGACCTAAAAATCCATGTTAAATTTGAAAAAAGAAATGTATATTTAAAAGTATGGCAAATTAATGTAGGAAGAGTAAAATTATATTTATTAGACTCTGATATTGCAGAAAATGTGCAAGAAGATAGAGAAGTAACTTTAAGATTATATGGTGGAGACCAAGAAATGAGAATTAAACAAGAGATTGTTCTTGGAATGGGAGGAACAAATCTTTTAACAAGAGCATTAGGACTAAAACCAACTGTATATCACATGAACGAAGGACACTCAGCATTTTTAATACTAGAATTAATAAAAAATATTATAAAAGAAAAACAAGTATCTTTTGAAGTAGCTAAAGACATAGCAAGTTCAAAAACTGTATTTACAACACATACACCAGTTCCAGCTGGAAATGACATTTTTCCAGTAGAACTAGTAGAAAAGTATTTTAAAGACTTTTGGGTAAGATTAGGTTTATCAAGAGAAGACTTCCTAAAATTAGGAATGAAACCTTGTAGATATTTAGAGCCAGGATTTAATATGGGAATTTTAGCTCTTAAAGTAGCAGGAAAGAAAAATGGTGTAAGTAGGCTACATGGAGCAGTATCTAGAGAATTATTTGGAGAAGTATGGCCAGAAATTGCTGCAAATGAATCACCAATTACATTCGTAACAAATGGAATCCATACTTGTACATGGCTAGCCCCAAGCTTAAAAAGACTATATAACAAATATTTAATTCCATATTGGCAAGATAGTATACATAATGATGAGGTTTGGAAAAACATAAACTTAATTCCAGATGAAGAACTATGGGAAGTACATCAAGAAAGAAAAGAAAGATTATTAAAATTAGTAAAAGAAAGTACTACAAACCGTTTAAGACGTTCAGGGTATAGTTATGAAGAAATAAATGATATTGTATCAAAATTAAATCCAAATACATTAACAATCGGATTTTCAAGAAGATTTGCAACCTATAAAAGAGCAACATTGATTTTTAAAGATTTAGAAAGAATTACACAAATATTAAATAATAAAGAAAAAGATGTACAATTAATATTTGCAGGAAAAGCACATCCAGCAGATAAAGAAGGACAAGACTTAATTAAAAGAATTCATGAAATATCAATGATGCCACAATTTAAAGGAAAAATATTCTTACTTGAAAATTACAATATGGCGATGTCTAGGTATTTAATAAGTGGTGTTGATGTATGGCTTAATAATCCAAGAAGACCAATGGAAGCATCAGGTACAAGTGGACAAAAAGCATCTGTAAATGGTGTAATTAATTTTAGTGTACTAGATGGATGGTGGGCTGAAGGTTATAATCAAGAAAATGGATGGACAATAGGAACAAATGCAGAATATACTTCTTATGAAGAACAAGATATTGCTGATAGTCAAAGTATGTATAGAACACTAGAAGAAAAAATTATACCAATTTACTACGAAAAAAATGAAAAAGGTATTTCAGAAAAATGGATAAGAATAATGAAAAATTCTATTATATCAACAGGAGGAAGATATAGTACAGCAAGAATGCTTGTTGACTATACAGATAAATTATATATACCATTATGTAATTTAACAAAAAAATATTATAAAAATATTGATGATGTAGCAGAATTTAATTTATGGAAAAAGAATTTATTTACTAACTGGAAAGATATTAAAATTACACAAACAAACAATTTAAATGATATAACGATGGACGCTGGAAATAATATTGAAGTAAAATGCAAAGTACAACTTCCAAATGTTGATGTAAATAATATTATGGTTCAATGTTATTATGGAAAGATTTTAGATAATGGTGTAGTTGAAAATGTTAGTATTATTCCAATGAAATTAATAGAAAAAAATGAAGAAGAAAAGGTTTATGAATATAAATCTAAAATAGAATTAAAAACAGGTGGAAATTACGGTTATACTTTTAGAGTAATGCCAAAACATGAAATGATGTTAGATTCAGAAAATTTAAATCTAGTTAAATGGATTACACAATAAAATAATTAATGGAGGATAATATGAAAAATAAAACTGTTGAAACTCTAAAGAGCGCGCTGCACTTTGAAAAATTTAACATCGCAAAAAATGAAAATTTTTCGTGTGGTGATGAGAGAGCAAAGCGAACGAAAGGAATAACACTTATAGCATTAGTTATAACAATTTTATTCTCTTATGACGAAAAATTAAAATGGAGTAATAGCAAAGGTT
>CAOJQV010000049.1 GCA_948441945.1 uncultured Clostridium sp.
GCTTTATAATACAATAAAATGCCGAACTTGGCAATGATTATTTGATAATAAGTAATTTTTTCATCGCAAAATTCGACAAAAAGCTGAGACAGTTTTAACCTGTCCCACTTGTCTCTAAAATTGTTTACTATCTAATGCTATCTTAAGTATTTTTTTAGTTTGTATTGATCAAAATTTTATTTTGTGTTATTATTTGTCTATAGAAAGTATATAATAAGAAAAGGAGGAAAGATTTATGGGAGCTATTGGATGGATTATATTAATTATAGTAGCTGTTTTAATTATAGCTATTATTGCAATGTACAATGGTTTAGTATCTTCTAGAATAAGAGTGGACAATGCTTGGAGTCAAATTGATGTTCAATTACAAAGAAGATTTGATTTAATTCCTAATTTTGTTGAAACTGTCAAAGGTTATGCATCACATGAGTCAGAAACTTTAGAAAAAGTTACAAGTTTAAGAACTTCATGGGTAAATGCCAATACAGTTGCTGAAAAAGCTGAATTAGATAATCAATTATCTGGTGCTTTAAAAACAATTATGGCTGTCTCAGAAAATTATCCAGATTTAAAAGCAAATCAAAACTTTTCACAATTATCAGAAGAATTAAGAAATACAGAAAATAAAATTTCTTTTTCTAGACAATTCTATAATGATACTGTAACAATGTATAACCAAAAATTACAAATATTCCCTTCTAACATTATTGCAAATATGTTTAATTTTCAACCTCGTGATTTATTCAAAACAGATAGTGATGAAGCTAGAAAAAATGTAAAAGTAGATTTTGGAAAAAATGCATAAAAAAAGGGGGTTGTCACAAAGGCATCCTCTTTTAATTATTTTAATAAAGGAGGTGTCCTATTATGTTTAGAATATCTAGGAAAAATAAACTTGAATCTGGAATTATAATTTCGATTTTTATAATTGTTATTACTCTAATAGTATATTTTATATGTAATTGGCTTGAGTTAGGTGTCTTTTCCATTGTAATCGCTCTTGTTTTTTCTATAACTTCTGCTTGGGTTTCATATTATTATAGTGATAAAATAGTGCTTGCTTCATGTAAAGCAAGGCCTGCAACTAAAGAAGAAGATTTAAAATTAGTTAATATTTTAGATGCATTAATGGTAACAGCAGGATTACCTAAAAAACCTGATTTATATGTTGTAGAAGATAATCAACCAAATGCTTTTGCAACAGGTAGAAATCCTGAGCATTCTGTTATTTGTGTAACTACTGGATTATTAGAAAAATTAGATTATTATGAATTAGAGGGTGTTATTGCTCACGAAATGAGTCATATTAAGAATTATGATATATTACTAAGTGCTGTTGTATCTGTGTTTGTTGGATTAATTGTTATGATTTCAGATACATTTTCTCGTATCCTTTTTTGGGGCGGAACAAAAGATAGGGATAGTGATAGTAAAGCAAATGGTGTTTTAATGATTATTGGTTTAGTATTTTTAATATTATCTCCAATATTTGGTACTTTAATGCAACTAGCACTTTCTAGGAAAAGAGAATATTTAGCAGATAGTACAGCAGTTGAATTTACTCGTAATCCTGATGGATTAATTTCTGCTCTTCAAAAATTAGATGCAGATACAAATGAATTACGAACTGCAAATTCTGCTACTGCTAATATGTATATTGTGAATCCTTTTAAGAAAAATGGCGACAGAGGAAAAAAGAAAACTTCTGGCTTATGGTCTACACATCCAAGTACTGAAGATAGAATTGAAAATTTAAGAAATTTGAATTAAAGAATATTATCAATATAGCTGAGCTTTAGGGCTCGGTTTTTTCTATGACTTATGGGGGGGACCAGTCATAGAAAAAACCGAGCCCTAAAGCTCAGCTATATTGATAATATTCTTTTTGTATTTTGATATGTAATTTTTGCAACTTCTTCTATACTTATATTTTTCACATCAGCAATTTTTTGTGCAATATATTTCACATTGTATGGTGTGTTTCTAGTTCCTCTAACTGGTTCTGGTGCTAAATATGGGCTATCTGTTTCAATTAGTAATCTATCAATTGGAACAAGTTCTATAATTTCACTTGCATTTTTCGAATTTTTAAAAGTTATTGGACCTGCAAAAGATATATAAAAATCTAATTTTAGTGCCTCTTTTATTAATTCTCTATTTTGTGGGCAACAATGAAACACTCCAGCACAATTCACTTTATTTTCCTTAAGTATTTGTATTGTATCCATAACAGCTTCCCTAGTATGAATTACAATTGGTAACTTGCTTTGATTAGCCAATTTAATTTGTTCTATAAAAGCCTTTTTTTGTAGCTCTTTATTTTCTACATTCCAATAATAATCTAGTCCAATTTCCCCTACTGCTATAATTTTTTTATTTTCTTTTATTAATTCTTTAATTTCAGCTAGACTTTTCCACAATTCTTGTTCTGTTTGTGGAATATCATTTGGTGAAATTCCTGCTGTTGCATAAATAAAGTCATACTTATTTGCTATTTCTACCGCCTTTTTTGAACTTTCTACACTATATCCAGCTGTTACAAAGTGTGTTACACCTGATTCATATATTTCTTTAATAACAGTATCTCTATCTTCATCAAATTTTTCATCATTTAAATGACTATGACTATCAAATAATTGCATTTTTAACTCCTAGTCCTTATATAAAATTGTAACATTAGCAGTTGCATACGATTTACAGTGTGAAATGCTAATGTCTATACTCTCTATTTTATCAGTATTAATGTTTGACAATTTTAATTCTGGTTTACCTTGGCTATCATTTATAATTTCGAAATCCTTCCATGTAATAGAATATTTGTCTTTTATACTTTTAGAAATCGCTTTAAAAGTTGCCTCTTTAGCTGCAAATCTACCTGCATAATGTTGATATTGTTGCTCCTTTTTAGATTTACAATATTCTATTTCGTTATTTGTAAATATTCTATTTAAGAACTTCTCTCCTTGTCTTTCAATACTTGTTTTAATTCTGTCGATTTCTATTATATCTATTCCACAACTGATATTCATAATTTCCCTCTACTTAATAACTTGTATGTAACTCAAAACATTAAAAATTAGTGATAAAACTAAAATAATAGCAACTAATATAATTGATTTTGAGTTTTTCTCAATATTTAATTCTTTATATAAAATATCATATTTCATCTTAATTTCATTATATAATCTATCTAAATCAAGAACTTTTCCTACTCTATAATTTATATTTGAACCTATTTCATCATCTGTAATTTCTTGAATCCATAAATTTTTAGTAAAGTCAATAAATTTTTTTCTAGACTTCTTTAAATTAGTAGAATTTCTAAATTCTGATTCTAATTTTTTTAAATAAATCTTTTTATATAAATTAAAGATGTATGTATAAAAATATTCTTTTTCAAACTTATTTGGTAATTCCGTAAAATTATTAATATTAGCATTTGATGCAAATAGAGCTAATCCTTGCTTAGTTATTCCTAATTTAGCAAATTGCCAATCTGATAAAGTAGTTAACTCATCACCATTTAGGCTTATAGAATCATCTGATGATAAAAAGTTTGCATACTTAATAAAGTAATGTTCTATTTTATCAAAGTTTTTATCTGCATTCCAATTTGCACTATCTATACATACATAAGAATAAGCTAAAAATCTTTGTGTATCTATATCTAGTTTCATCGTTTCTATATCTGAACCTGTAATATCTTTAATAAATTCTGTTAATTTATTTACATCTTTAAATGTGTCTGTTTGTAAATATATTTTGTCAAAATTTTGTAAACTATTTTCCTGTTTGATGTCTCTAAATTTATAGTTAAAGTTTAAAATATCAGAGAAATTTTGACTGTTTTCTACATTTGTTTTCATTACTAAAAAACTTATTCCTGTATTAAAACAGATTAATTCTACTTTCTGAATTTTAAAGAATATTCCCTTTTCTTCTGCTTTTCCTTGAATATCATTTTCTAATGTAGATTCAAAAATCACACAAGGATATTTACTTAAAACTGCAGATTTTGTGTCATCAGGAAGTTTTTCTAATTTTTCTAGTTTTGCTTTAGAGTGAGAAAAACTAGAAAATAGAAAATTAATTGTTTTAGGTGAAAAGTATTTATACAACTCTATATCTTTATTTTTGTCAAATACTTTCATCTTAAATCTTTTATCTTTTAGTAACTTTAACATATATTTTTGATATTTATTTTCCTTTATAATAAAAGGATGTATAAAATTCGTATATTGATAATTTATCTTTAGTTCCATTTTTCTACCTCATTTATTTTTACATTTGATTATAATAATTCATATTTATATCTTGACCAAAATGCCATTTACCTATAAAGTCTATTAATAAATATTCATCTAAGTTATATGTTGGTTCTTGAATTATATTTCCTTTATTATTGATACTTCCCCATTTTCCGTCTTTTTTAACTGCAACAAATCCGAAGTCATTTTGTTCAGTTGCATCATCATATATATGGTCTACTACAACTTTTCCATTTTTATCAACATATCCAAATTTTCCATCTTTTTTATCTAGGAATAATGTTTTTGTTGTAAAAATTTCTGTTTCCTTTTTCTCTTCAAATTTAAAGTTATAGTATTTGTTTTCTCCATCTACTCTTAGTTTAATGTATCCCTTTTCTTCATTTATTTCTAATAACAATCCTTGTATTTTACTTTCTAAATTTCCATTTAGAATATTAGCATTTAGATTAGAATCTTCTGCAATAAAAATGTCTGTTTTTTCATTATATATAATTGAAGAATATTCAAATGATAACATTCCATCTCTATTTATAGATATAATTCCGAATAAGTTTCCACTTTGTGCTATAAACATTCCTGTTTTTGCTTCTTTTAAGTAGTCATATTGTGCATCTACTAATTTTTCTCCAGTTAAACTCATAATTCCATATTTGTTATCTTTTTTGTATATAACTGCATTTTCTTGGCTTGATAGAATTTGCTCTATTGAATCAAATCCTTTTGTTAGTACATCTGTATTATCTTTATTAACAATTTTTTGTTTTCCTTTCACTGTAACTACATATAAATCATTTCCAAAAACTTTTTGTATAGAATCATATTGATTTTGTAAAATTACATTATTAGAATAATCTATAATTCCATATTTTCCAGTTTCGTCTTTTACAATAAAACCTGATTTATTATCTTTTCCTAATATATCAATTTCATTGTATTTAGGTTGCACAACTGTTTTTCCATCAGCATCTACAATTCCATATTTTCCATCTTTTTTTATTTTAAAAGAATTTTCAATTTTTAATACTGGTACAATTTCTTCATAATTAATTGGAATAATCTCTTTTCCTGATAAGTCAACTAATCCATATAGTCCATTTTTCATAACTTTTATTACACTTTGTTCATACCACAAATTATTATTTTCATCAATATTTTGAATTGCTTCTACTTTGTCATAATCCGTAAGTATTTCTTCATTTTTTTGGTTTAATACTTTCGTTTTATATTCTCCTGTTTCGTAATTAATATTATATGTACATATAAATACACCTGATTTATTGTTAGGTATAACTATCATCTCTTGATAAGAAGGGTCTATTACTACATTCCCTAATGAATCTATAACTCCCCATTTATTATCTTTATAAGATGCAAAGTAACTTTTACTTGTTATTTTTCCAGTTGCATCATCTTTTTTAATAATTCCTTTTATGATAAATATAAACATTATTAATACCACAATAGCAATAATAACTGCAAATACTTTTTTCATATTTAACTTTGGTTCTCCATCATATCTTCTTCCTTTATCCATAATTCCCTCCTTTTTTATGTGTTTACTATAACATAAAAAATAGAATATTTCAAGGGGAAAAGGGGACGTTCCTAAAATCCCTCCAAATAGGGAATAAGGGACACTCCTT
>CAOJQV010000050.1 GCA_948441945.1 uncultured Clostridium sp.
TCACAATTATCAAGAGCAGTAGAACAAAGACCAGACCATAGACCAATGCTTTCAGACTTACGTGAATCTGGAGCAATAGAACAAGATGCAGATATAGTAATGTTTTTGTATCGTGATGATTATTATAATGAAAATAGCGAAAAGAAAAATATAGCAGAAGTAATTATTGCAAAACATAGAGGAGGTTCAACAGGAACTGTAGACCTTGGATGGCTAGGAAGTTATACAAAGTTTGTTAACCTTGAGAGAAGATTTGATGATTAAAAAGAGGGATTAGGGGAACAGGCCTCAAAATCCCTCTTAAAAAAATTATGTTTTATAGTAATATATTTATTAAAATTACGTTCCTTACTGGTCGGAATTATCATATAAACAAATTTATTTATACTATCAAAGTTAATAAAGTTAATCTAGCTAATCTATATGAATATTTTCCTCCCAACTACGCGTCACTTTATTTTAATAAATATATCACTAAAAATAATATAAAAGAGGGATTTTGAGACCTGTTCCCCTAATCCCTCTTTAAAGGACGAAGAAAATGAAAGAAAAAGTTGTAGATTTTATAAAAAAATATAATTTAATAAATAATGAAGACAAGCTGGTTCTTGGAGTTTCAGGAGGACCAGATTCTATTTGTATGCTTTCTATTTTAAATGATATAAAAAATGACAAAACTTACAATTTTAATTTTGAATTAGTTGTTGCACATATTAATCATTTAATTCGTGAGGAAGCAATTGACGATGAAAAGTTTGTTGAAGAATTTTGCAAAAAAATAAATATTCCATTTTATTCTAAAAGTATAGATGTTAAAAAAATTGCTAATAATAATAAAATAGGAACAGAAGAAGCGGGTAGAAAAGTAAGATATGATTTTTTTGATGAAATTTTAGAAAAGACTAATTCAAATAAAATAGCCATTGCTCATAATAGAAATGATAAAATAGAAACAATTATAATGAATATACTTAGAGGTAGCGGAATATTAGGATTAAAAGGAATAGAACCCAAGAAAGATAACAAGTATATTAGACCTTTACTTGCATGTGATAGAATTGAAATTGAAAATTATTGTGCAGAAAACAATATTACACCAAGAATAGATAAAACAAATTCAGAAAATATCTACACCAGAAATAAAATAAGAAATATAGTTATACCTTATATTAAACAAGAGTTCAATCCTAATATTTCTCAAACAATAGAACGTTTATCAGAACTTGTAAAAGAAGAAGATGAATATTTGCAAAAGCTAGTAGAAAAAAAATATAAAGAACTATTAATAGAAGAAAATAAAAAAGAAATTACTATGAATTTAAAAAAATTTAATCAAGAAGAAAGAGTTATAAAATCAAGACTTTTGTTATATACTATATCAAGGCTTTTTGGAACAACAAAAGGAATAGAAAAAATACATATAGATGACGTAATAAAACTAATAGATAATAATATAGGTAATAAATATTTAACTCCAAATAAAAATATAAAAATTTTATTAAAAAATCATAAAATTTATTTTACAAACTTAAAATTAGATGAATAGTGTATCCGTAATAGTATACAAATTGCCTACTTTTTGTCATAAAAAAGTAATAAAAAAACAATTGAAAAACAAAAATATATATGTTATATAACTGATAGATTATACAAAGGCGAATTAAGAGGAGGAATTATTTTGAAAAATGGAATTAAAACATTAGCAATGTGGCTAATTATAGGAGTAATATTTATTGTATTATTATCTTCTATTATGACAAACACAAATACAAAATTAAAATATTCAGAATTAATAGGAAAAATAAATGAGGGAAAAGTTGAGTCTATTGTAATTGATGCTGATGGTAATTCAGCAACAGTAGCACTTACAGACGATAAGATTAAAAAAGAAGTAAATATTCCTAATATGGAAAGCTTTATGAATTATACAGAAGAATTTATAAAAAGTGGAACATTTACATTAGAAGAAGATTCAGAATCTATATTTTCAATCATTATTAGCTTATTAACACCATTCGGAATTCTAATTATTTTCTTTATATTCTGGTTCTTTATGATGGGTGGAGTTAATAATTCACAAAATGGCGGAAAAAGTATGTCATTTGGAAAAAGTAAAGCAAGAATGATGACTCCTGCTGATAGAAATAAAATTACATTTGAAGATGTTGCAGGTGTAGATGAAGAAAAAGAAGAATTACAAGAAATTGTAGAATTTTTAAAAAATCCAAAGAAATTTACAGACATGGGAGCAAGGATACCAAAAGGAGTACTACTTGTAGGTCAACCAGGTACAGGTAAAACACTACTTGCAAAATCTGTAGCAGGAGAAGCAGGTGTACCTTTCTTTATTATAAGTGGTTCAGACTTTGTAGAGATGTTCGTAGGTGTTGGTGCCTCAAGAGTTAGAGACTTATTTGAACAAGCTAAGAAAAATGCACCATGTATTATATTTATAGATGAAATTGATGCAGTAGGACGTCAAAGAGGAGCAGGACTTGGTGGAGGACATGATGAAAGAGAACAAACATTAAACCAATTATTAGTTGAAATGGATGGATTCTCAGATAATGAAGGTGTTATAGTTCTAGCTGCAACAAACAGACCAGATGTATTAGATAAGGCTCTATTAAGAGCAGGAAGATTTGATAGACAAATAGTTGTTGGGGCTCCAGATGTTAAAGCAAGAGAACAAATATTAGAAGTGCACTCAAGAAAGAAAAGACTTGCAGAAGATGTTGATATGAAAGTAATTGCAAAAAATACATCAGGATTTGCCGGAGCAGACCTAGAAAATGTATTAAATGAAGCAGCCCTATTAGCAGCAAGAAGAAACTTAAATGAAATTGGAATGAAAGAAATAGAAGATGCTATGGTTAAAGTAACTATGGGACCTGAAAAGAAAACAAGAGTTAGAAGCGAAAAAGAAAATAGACTAGTAGCATACCACGAAGCAGGTCATGCAGTAGTAAGCCACTACTTAGAGACACAAGACCCTGTACATCAAATATCAATTGTACCAAGAGGTATGGCAGGAGGATACACAATGTATCGTCCAACAGAAGATAAATCATTTATGTCAAAAACAGAAATGGAAGAAAATATAGTATCACTTTTAGGTGGTAGAGTTGCAGAAGCCTTAATATTAAATGATATTTCAACAGGAGCAAGCAATGATATTGAAAGAGCAACAAAAATTGCGAGAAGTATGGTTACTAAATATGGTATGAGTGAAAGAATAGGAACATTAATGTTAGGACAAAATCAAGAAGAAGTATTTTTAGGAAGAGACTTTGCACAAAGCAAAGAATATTCTGAAGAAACTGCAGGAATTATAGATGAAGAAACAAAAGCTATTGTTGATAAAGGTTATAATAGAGCAAAACAATTATTAACAGACCATGTTGACAAACTACATGCAGTTGCAGCGATATTACTTGAAAAAGAGAAAATTGAAGCTGATGAATTTGAGACTATTTTTTCAGAAGAAAATGAATAAAAATATTGAATTAATACAGATAGAAGGTTCACAAACCTTTATCTGTTTTTTTTGTTTGCGTGAAATGGATAGGAAACTTAAAGTGTAACAAGAATGTAACAAAAATGTAATATAAAAAACATAAAACGCTAAAAATAGTGATTTGTTGATATTTACAAGTTTAAGGCAAAGTTTGACATTTACAAATTGCTTATAAAGTAGTTTAATTATTGTAGATATTTTTATAATTTGGAGGGAATTATGAAGAAAATAAATAAGATATTAATTGCTTGCATAATAATATTATTGATTTTAGGAATAATACTTATAGTAAATATTCAAAAAAATCAAGTAGATAAAATTGCAGGTGTAGATGAAATACAATCAGATGCTTATACTGAAATAACAACCAATAGTGAATGGGATTACTATGTGAATGATGATAATACTACTACTATTTCATTAACTAACTATAAAGGTAATGCTACAGAACTTACTATTCCTAGTACAATTGATGGATATGCAGTAACTACATTAAGATCTGAATTATTTTATGGAAATAAAACTATTACAACATTAACAATTCCTGAAAATATAACTCATATAGATAGTGGACTATTTACAAATCATACATATCCTGATGGTACTCAAGTTAATTATAACGCAACAGAAGCTAATTTGACACAAGATGGTGGGAATTCATTTTCAGGTTTCTTTGGTAGTAGTGTAACAACAATAAACATAGGAAATAATGTTAAATATATACCTCATAACCTAATTCAGAACACTAGTGTAGAAACTTTAGTAATACCTAGTAGTGTAACAAAACTAGATAATAATGTATTTATGAGTTGTGATAATTTAAAATCAGTTACATTTTTAGGTAATTTAGATAACCTTAGAGAAGGAACATTTATGTTATGTGAAAATCTAGAACAAGTTATATTACCTAGTAATTTAAAAGAAATAGGTGCTATGACTTTTTGGGGATGTAAATCATTAGGACAAATAGATATTCCAAATACTGTAACCACAATAGGAGATAGAGCTTTTATAGAGTGCAAATCATTAAAACAAATTAATATACCAAATTCTGTAACAACAATAGAAAATGGTGCATTTGCACAATCAGGATTAACAAGTGTAGAAATACCAACAAGTGTTACAACATTGGGAAATCAAGCTTTTGCATTTTGTAATGATTTAACAAGAATAACAATTCCAGCTGAAGTAACTTCTATAGGAGCAAATGCATTTCAACAACCAAATGAAAATCTAGTAATAAGATGTGAAACAGGTTCAGTAGCTCATCAATATGCAGAGGATAATAGAATAAGATATGAATTATATGGAGAAATACCAACAAAAACACTAAATAGTATAGAAATAAAAACAGAACCAACAAAAACAACATATAAAAAAGGAGAACAACTAAACTTAGCAGGAGGACAAATAACAGCAAAATACAGTGATAATAGTACACAAGATATAAACATGACAACAGGAGTGACAACAAGTGGATTTGACAGCAGTACAGTAGGAGAAAAAACAATAACAGTAACATACCAAGGAAAAACAGCAACATTTAAAGTAAAAGTAACAGACATGGAATATCATGAAAAAGAAGATGGTTCAGGGATAGTAATAGATAAAGTAGGAGAACCAGATGAAGATGGAAGAATAGAAATACCAGAAGAAATAAATGGAAAACCAGTAACAGACATAGGTTCAGGAGC
>CAOJQV010000051.1 GCA_948441945.1 uncultured Clostridium sp.
AGTGAAATGAACTATGAAAAAGGAATAGCTAGGGAAGAGGGACTAAAGGAAGGACGAAAGGAAGCAGAAAAAAGAAGAAACATAGAAATAATAAAAGAAATGAGAAAAAAAGATTTCTCAACAGAATTAATAATAGAAATAACAAAATTAACAAAAGAAGAAATAGAAGAACTAGAAAAACAATAGAAAAAATAGTAGTTGCAAAGCATAGATAAAAGTGATAGAATAGTCTAGGAAATTTTTTAGGCTATTCTACTACCTTGCCTAAAAGAAAAAATGGAGGAAAAATATGAAATTAGGAATAGTAGGTTTACCAAATGTAGGAAAAAGTACACTATTTAATAGTATAACAAAAGCTGGAGCAGAAGCTGCAAACTATCCATTCTGCACAATAGAGCCAAATGTTGGAGTAGTAGCTGTACCAGACGAGAGACTAGATAAACTAACAGAAATGTATAAAACAGAAAAAACAACATCAGCTGTAATAGAATTTGTAGACATAGCAGGACTTGTAAAAGGAGCAAGTAAAGGAGAAGGATTAGGAAATAAATTCTTATCACATATAAGAGAAACAGACGCAATAGTAGAAGTTGTAAGATGTTTTGAAGACTCAAATGTAGTACATGTTGATGGAAATATAAATCCAATTAGAGACATAGAAACAATAAATCTAGAATTAATATTTGCAGACATAGAAACAGCAAACAAAAGACTAGACAAGGCAAGAAAAAACTTAAAAGCAGATAAAAAATATCAAATAGAAATTGATTTACTAGAAAAAATAATAAAAACATTAGAAGAAGGAAAATCAGCAAGAACACTAGAATTTAACGAAGAAGAACAAATACTTGTAAGGGATATGTTTTTATTAACAACAAAGCCAATTTTATATATTGCAAATGTATCAGAAGAACAATTAGAAAACGTTGAAAACGATTCAAATGTAAAACAAGTAAAAGAATATGCTAAAAATGAAAAAGCAGAAGTAATACCACTTTGTGTAAAAATAGAAGAAGAACTTTCAGGGCTAGAAGACAATGATAAAAAAGAAATGCTAGAAGCATTGGGACTAGAAGAATCAGGATTAGATAAAGTAATTAAAAAAAGTTATGATTTATTAGGATTAATGTCATTTTTAACAGCAGGAGAGCCAGAAGTAAGAGCATGGACAATAAAAAAGGGAACAAAAGCACCACAGGCAGCAGGAAAAATTCACTCTGACATAGAAAGAGGATTTATAAAAGCAGAAGTAGTATCTTATGATGATTTAGTAAGAGAAGGCTCAATGGTATCTGCTAGAGAAAAAGGATTAGTTCGCCAAGAAGGAAAAGAATATATTATGCAAGATGGAGACATTGTTTTATTTAAATTTAATGTATAAAATAAAAATGTAACAAAAATGTAATAAAAAAATTAAAAAAACGTATTGACTTATTTTACTATTAAGTATAAAATTTAACAAAGATGAGAAAAAATTTGCATTTATATAAAAAATATAGTATAATTGTAAATAGTTGTAGAATAATAAGAGTAACAAAGGAGAGAATGAAATGAAGAATTCTAAAAGTGTAAAAATAATTTTAATAATAACGATTAGTTTAATAATATTATTAGTTACAAAATCAGTATTAGCTGTAAGTAACTTTACAGATTTAACAAATACTGTATCTGGTAACAATACATCATCACTAAATAGTGCAAACAATTCAGCAACAAATAACACAACTAATAACACTACAAACAATACATCAAGCAATAATGTATTAACAACTAATAATACAAGTAACTATAACAATTCATCTTTACCAAAAACAGGTGTAGAAAGTTCAATACCATCAGTAATATTAGTAGTAGTATTTACTATTTCAGCAGTATATGCATACAAAAAAATACAAGATTATAAAAATATATAATTAATATATACAAAATAAAGGAATTTGAAAAAATTCCTTTATTTTTTGTTTTAAATTGTATATAATAAGAAAAAATAATAGTAAACTTAATAGGGAGAAAACACAAAATGAATAAAGAACAAGCAAAAAAAAGAATAGAAGAATTAAGAAAGCAAACAGAATATTATGCAAAACTATATTATGATGAAGATAAACCAGAAATATCAGACTTTGAATATGATATGTTAATGGTAGAACTACGCAATTTAGAAAAACAATATCCAGAATTTTCAAGCAAAGAATCACTAACTCAAAAAGTTGGAGGACATGTAAAAGAAGGATTTGAAAAGGTAATACATGAAGTACCATTACAAAGTTTGCAAGATATTTTTAGTTTAGAAGAAATAGATGAATTTGATGAAAGAATAAGAAAAAAAGCAGAAGAAAATGGTATAAAAGAAGTAAAATATGTAGTAGAAACAAAAATAGATGGACTATCAGCAGCACTAGAATATAAAAATGGAAAATTCATAAGAGGAGCAACAAGAGGAAATGGATTAGTGGGAGAAGACGTAACTCAAAATTTAAAAACAGTAAAAACAATCCCAATGGAAATAAATGATAAAATAGATATAACAGTACGTGGAGAAGTATTTATAGCAAAAGAAGACTTTGAAAATATGAACCAAGAAAGAGAAGAAAATGAAGAAGAAGTATTTGCCAATGCGCGTAATGCGGCAGCAGGTTCACTTAGACAATTGGACAGTAAAATAACAGAAAAAAGACCACTAGACATTTATATATTTAATGTACAAAAAATAGATGGGAAAAAATTCAACTCACACTTTGAAGAACTAGAATTTTTAAGTAAACAAGGATTTAATGTAAATCCTGTACGTATACCATGTATAAATTTAAAAGAAGTAAAAAAGGCAATAGAAAAAATAGGAGAAATGAGAGAAAACCTAACTTATGGAATAGATGGAGCAGTTATAAAAGTAGATAATCTAGAATTCAGAGAAATATTAGGAACAACAGAAAAAACACCTAGATGGGCAATAGCATATAAGTATCCACCAGAGCAAAAAGAAACAATATTAAAAGATATAATATGTCAAGTTGGAAGAACTGGCGTTATAACACCAATGGCAATTTTAGAACCAGTAAAAGTTGCAGGCTCAACAATATCAAAAACAACACTACACAATGAAGATTTTATAAAAGAAAAAGGAATAAAAAAAGGCGACACAGTAATTATCCAAAAAGCAGGAGATGTTATTCCAGAAATAGTAAAAGTAGTAGAAGAAAAAAGAACAGGAAAAGAGCAAGACTTTGAAATGCCAAAAACATGCCCAGTATGTGGGGCAGAAGCAGTAAGAGAAGAAGGAGAAGTAGCAATTCGTTGTACAGGAATAGAATGCCCAGCAAAATTATTTAGAAACTTAGTACACTTTGTATCAAGAGAAGCCATGAACATAGATGGACTAGGAGAAAATATAATACAACAACTACTAGACAAAGAGCTAATTAGTAATATAGCAGACATATATGAGTTAGAATTTGAAGATGTAGCATCATTAAAAAAGAATGGAAAAAAATTTGCGCAAAATCTAATAGACAGTATAAATGCAAGTAAAAAAAATGATTTATACAAACTAATAACAGCACTAGGAATAAGACATGTAGGAGCAAAAGCATCAAAAATATTAGCCAAAAAATATAAAACAATAGACAATCTAGCAAAAGCAAGCTATGAAGAACTAAGTTATATCAACGATATAGGAGAAGTAATGGCAAATAGCATTAAAGAATTTTTCATGCAAGACCAAACCAAAGACCTAATTGAAAGATTAAAAAAAGCAGGAGTCAACACAAAAGCAATAATAGAAGAAAACACAGACAATAGATTTGAAGGAAAGACATTTGTATTAACAGGAAGTTTAGAAAAATATACAAGAAAAGAAGCAGAAGACATAATAGAAAAATTCGGAGGAAAAACATCAAGTTCTGTATCAAAAAAAACAGATTATGTGTTAGCAGGAGAAGAAGCAGGAAGTAAGTTAACAAAAGCCCAAAGCTTAGGAGTAACAATAATATCAGAAGAAGAATTTGAGAAAATGTCCCAATAGGGACAGTTGTCCCAAAAGGGACGTTTACCTGTGGGACATTTAAATTAAAAGATATATTTCAAGGAGGAAATAATAATTGAAAGAGGAACAATATACTTTTGAAATGATGTGGGAAGATTTAAATAATGGGTATCAAATTTATTATACTTATGTAAGGAATAGATATTTATTATTTAAAACTGCACCTAATTGTTATACTCAAAAGCTATTATCAGAACATAAGAAAAATCCTCAACCTAAGATGTCAATGCTTACATTGAAGAGGGTTAAAGAGATGTTTCCTGATATGGAAGATATTGAGTATAAGATAGGAACATCAGAAATAGAAACCTTGTAAGCGTTGATATGAGAAAGTTTGACAAAAACAATAAAAATATAGAATTTTATAAAAAACTTCAAAAAACGACCAATTTTATAAAAATAGTGAAAAATGATAGCCTAACTGGTAGGTAGGGAATATGTCCATTGACATAGCAAAATTAAAAAATTTAATATGCCGATTGGAAATAGAGTGTTATAAAAATAGCACTTTATTTTTTTATTTTAGCGGATATAAAATTCAGGATTTTTGATAGTAAAAATATGTCCGATTTAGGCTAACTTTTATTAGCAAAAAGGCGGACAAAATAAAAGTATGCAAATGATTAAGAAATCTAAAAACAAAAGAAAATTACTGTATGGAGTTTAGGGTGTACATACAGGTAAGGGGTCAAAAGAAAAAAAGATGATGTATATTAGTTTAATTAAGGAATGGAGGTTTAAGATTATGAAAATAAGATTAAGTTCAAGGGATATAGAGCTTATATGTTTTATAGGTAGATATAAGCAAATAAAATCAGTTGATTGTAAAAAGATTTATAAATCTAAAGATTATTATAGAAAAAGATTAAAAGTATTAGAAAAGGCAGGATATGTAAAAAGAAAAAATACATATTATATAAAAATTGATATAGAGGGAAGAAGATTATTACAAGATTTTGGATAT
>CAOJQV010000052.1 GCA_948441945.1 uncultured Clostridium sp.
AATCCTAATTCTCCAGCACTTCCCCATGAAATTGCATTTCCTTGTGTATCTGTTATAGTAACTATTGTATTATTGAAACTAGAGTGAATATGAGCTTCTCCTTTTTCAATATTTTTTCTATTTCTTCTAGCTACTGGTTTTCTTGTTGTTTTATTATTAGCCATTTTCTAAAATTCCCTCCTTCATTTTTTGATAAAATGATGTTTTTAATATTTCTAAAAAATTGATTAGAATTGGTATATTGTGCATTTTTGTGATTTTAAAAAATTTGAGATTGTACGTTTGTACATCGAAAATTTTTAAAAATTGCAAAAATGTGCAAGATGCCTATTGTAATCGATTTTAAATTTATTTTTTGCTTTTGCTAACCAACTTTCTAGGACCTTTTCTTGTTCTAGCGTTTGTTTTTGTTCTTTGTCCTCTTACAGGTAATCCTCTTCTATGTCTTAATCCTCTGTAGCATCCAATTTCTGTAAGTCTTTTTATGTTTAGGGCAACTTCTCTTCTTAAATCACCTTCAACTACATAAGATTCATCAATAACCTTTCTAATATCATTTACTTGGTCATCTGTTAAATCTTTTACTCTAGTATCTGGGTTTACTTTAGCTTTTGCTAGAATTTTTTGAGAACTTGTTAATCCTATTCCATAAATATATGTAAGTCCTACTTCTACTCTTTTTTCTTTAGGTAGATCTACTCCTGCTATACGAGCCATATTATTTTGCACCTCCAAAATTTTTTTAATTAAGTTACTGTATTTTATTTTGTACAGCTAACTTACTGTTTGTTTGTCTTTATTTTTTCTAAAGGTGAAATGCACCCATGCTCTTGGGTCTTTAGATATTTTCAAGACATATATATAAACACAAATTGATATGTAATATATATTTTATAAATATATTTCACAGCCGCTACCTATTTGTGTTATAAACTTGTTTTAGTGTAACTATACACTTATCCTTGTCTTTGTTTGTGTTTAGGGTTTTCGCAGATAACTCTAATTACCCCTTTTCTTTTTATTACTTTACATTTGTCACATATTTTCTTTACTGATGGTCTTACTTTCATGTTTCGCACCTCCTATTTTATTAAGCTTACGCTTTTTATATATTTGGGTTAATTTTTATACTTTGTTTGTTTTAAAACAAATCAAAAGTGATATATTGTGCATTTTTATAAATTAATCAGGACGAAATTGTACGAGTGTACATTGAGGGCTGATTAATGAAATAAAAATGTGCAAGATGTTGCTTTTTATTTGTTTTATTTTGCTCTCCAGATAATACGTCCTTTAGTCAAGTCATAAGGTGAAAGTTCTACTTTTACTTTATCACCTGGTAAGATTTTTATATAATTCATTCTAAGTTTTCCTGAAATGTGAGCTAATATTTGATGCCCATTTTCAAGTTCTACTTTAAAATTTGTATTTGGTAATGATTCTGTTACCGTTCCTTCTACTTCTATAACGTCTTCCTTTGCCAATTTATCCCCTCCTATAAGAGCAATTTATTATTATTTTTCTTCATAATTTTTCCATTATAATAATAACTTCTATATTATATATTATTTTTAAAGTATTGTCAATATCTCTGGCTCTTTTTCTGTAATTAAAATTGTATTTTCATAATGTGCTGCCATACTTCCATCTTCTGTTATAATTGTCCATCCATCTTCTAGTTCTAAAATATTAGGTTTTCCCTGTATTACCATAGGTTCTATTGCTAATGTCATTCCTGGTTCTAATCTAATTCCTCTTCCAGCTTTCCCATAATTTGGAATTCCTGGGTCTTCATGCATTTCTTTTCCTATTCCATGTCCTTGGAATTCTCTTACTACTGAAAATCCTTGTGAATGCACATATTCTCCTATTGCATGACATACATCTCCTATTCTATTTCCTGGTGTTGCAAATTTAATTCCCTCAAAAAATGCTTGTTTTGTTACATCTACCAATCTTTGATTTTCTTTTGAAGTTTTACCTACAACAAAGGTTCTAGCAGCATCTCCATTATAACCATTCTTTAGAGCTACTGTATCAATACTTACTAAATCTCCATCTTTTAAGACTCTATTTTTGGATGGTATACCATGTATTACTTCATCATTTATAGAAACACATATACTTGCTGGAAATTTTGGAATGCCTCTAATTCCTGGGTCATATCCTTTTTCTGCTGGTATTGCTCCTAAACTTTTCATTGTTTTTTCTGCAATTTGGTCTAATTCAAATGTTGTTACACCTGGTTTTATATGTTTTTCTAATTCTTGATAAGTTATTGCAACTACTTTACATGCTTCACGCATAGCTTCTATTTCTTTTTTTGATTTTATTGTTACCACTTTAATTTGTCTCCTTTTTGACTAACTCATAATTGATATAATTATTTTTTAAACTCTTCAGTGATTTCTTTTGCAACATCTTTTCCAAAATGATTAATTGATTTGCTTACAACTTGTGTTTCTATTATTCCTTGTTTCTCATAATATTCTACAAGTGGTTTAGTTTGATTAAAATATTCTTTAAGTCTTTTTCTTACAGTTTCTTCTGTATCGTCCTTTCTTCTAATTAATTCTGAGCCACATTTATCACATATACCTTCGACTTTTGGTGGATTTAAAATAATGTTGTAAATAGTTTTACATTCTTGGTTTGAACATACTCTTCTGTTTACAATTCTTTCAACTATTTCTTCATCTGGAGTTTCTAAATTAATTACTCTTTCTACTTTTTTTCCTTTTTTAGCTAATATTTTATCTAATTCTTCTGCTTGTTTTATTGTTCTTGGAAATCCATCTAATATAATTCCATTTTCCACATCTGGTTCATTTAATCTATCTTCAATTATTTTTACTGTTATTTCATCTGGTACTAAATTACCTTTTTCAATATATTTTTGTGCTAAAATTCCTAATTCTGTTTTTTCTTTTATGTTTTTTCTAAAAATATCCCCTGTTGAAATTTGTGTTAATCCTAAACTTTCTTGTAACAAACCTGCAACTGTTCCTTTTCCAGTTCCTGGCGCTCCTAACATAATAATAATCATTTTGGTATCTCTCCTTATTAAAATTAGATTATTTTTAATAATCTTTATAATATTTATCTTTATTGATAAACATTATAAAAATCATTATAGGGTGATATGAAATTTTCATATCTCCCCACAATATCTCTATTCTAAAAATCCCTTATAATGTCTCATTACTAATTGTGATTCTAATTGTTGTATAGTTTCTAGTGCTACTCCTACAACTATTAATATTGATGTACCACCAAATGCGATGTTTAATCCTGTAAATCTAAGTAACATTGGTAAAATAGCTATTACTGCTAAGAAAAATCCTCCAAACCATGTTAATTTAGTTATAATTGATGATAAATAATCTGTTGTTGGCTTTCCGGCTCTAATTCCTGGAATAAATCCACCATTTTTCTTTATGTTATTTGAAACTTCTGCTGGATTGAATGTTGCATAAGTATAGAAAAATGTAAATGCCATAATTAGTAATAAATAAACAAGTGCATTTGCAATAGAGTATCCGATTTCTACTCCTGATGATGATGTAGCTATTGAAAATTTATATACTCCTGCCCAAAATCCATGTTGAGTTGCTATGTTGCTATTAAATATTTGTATAATCATTGCTGGAAATGTTAAGAATGATGATGCAAATATAATTGGCATAACTCCAGCCATAGCTAATTTTAATGGAATATGTGTGCTTTGTGCTCCTACCATTTTTCTTCCTACTACTTTTTTAGAGTATTGTACTGGTACTCTTCTTTCAGCTTGTTGTATAAATACAACCCCTGCTACTAATATAATAGCTCCTATTAAAAGTCCTAATGCAGTCAATAATCCAGTTGTTCTGAATCCTTCTGAAGTTATTATTAAGTCTTTTAATGTTCCAACAAAACTTGGTAAACCTGAAATGATACCAACAAAAATTATCATTGAAATACCATTTCCAATTCCTTTGTTACTAATTTCATCTCCAAGCCACATAAGTATTGATGTTCCTGCTACTAATGATATAACAATAAGTGTTGCTGTCCCAAAATTAGTGTTTACAAATACTCCTGAATTTTTATAAGATACAAATATTCCAATTGCTTCTACTAATGCTAATACAATTGTTAATATTTTTGTGTATCTATTAATTTTCTTTCTTCCTTCTTCTCCACCTTCTTTAGTTAATCTCTCTAAAGATGGTATAATCATAGCTAATAATTGTATTACAATTGATGCTGTGATATATGGGCTAATTGACATTGCAAAAACTGAGAATCTTGAAAATGCTCCTCCTGAAATTATATCAATTAATCCTGTTATTCCATTATTGCTATTCATAGCTTCACTTAATGCAATGCTATTTACTCCTGGTATTGTAATATAGCATCCTAATCTAAATATTACTATTAATAATAGTGTATATAATACTCTTTTTCTTACATCAGGTGTCTTAAATGCATTTTTGATTGTTTTAAACAATTAAATCACCTCAGCCTTTCC
>CAOJQV010000053.1 GCA_948441945.1 uncultured Clostridium sp.
TTATCAATTCCAGATACCATTAATAATTGTTTAAATTGTTGTGGTGCTTGTGGTAGTGCATAAAATTTTCCTGGATATAGTCTACTTGGTACTAAGTAATCTCTAGCTCCTTCTGGTGATGAGCTTGTAAGTATTGGTGTTTGTATTTCTAAAAATTCTTGTTCTTGCATTTGATTTCTTAAAAATTGTAAGACTTCTGCTCGAAGTTTTAAATTATTTTGTAATTTTTCACTTCTTAAATCTAAATATCTGTATTTAAGTCTTAAATCTTCTCTTATCTCTTGATTTGAATTCACTTCATAAGGTAAGTTTTTAGTTCTTTTTCCTAAGATTTTAATATCTTCAATTTTAATTTCTACAAGACCTGTTTTTAATTTTGGATTGACAGTTTCCTCATCTCTTTTTCTAACTGTACCATATACTGTAACTGTTGATTCAATAGGAATATGTGAAGCAAAATCTACATCCTCAGGATTTCCTGATGTTACAACTTGTGTTATTCCATACATATCTCTAATATCTAAAAATACTAATCCTCCTAAGTCACGTATTGTTTGCACCCATCCTGCTATTCTTACTTTTTTGCCTACATCTTCTAGGCTAATTTCATTACATTTGTGTGTTTTGTAATCGTTCATTTTTATTCCTCCTTTCGGAAAGCTTTGCTTTCCTTGTCCCAGTGCAAGGCATACGATATTTGTAACTCGCTATGTCCAAGCAACTATCTTAAAAAGGGACATTTACATATTGGACATTTTTCCAAAAGAAAAACGCCCACTGCTAAATTGCAGGGACGAAATAAATCCGCGGTACCACCCAGCTTGAAACTCCTTTTTTTAAGTAGTTTCCACTTTATAAAAATTGCTCCAATATGTTTCGTAAATTAGGTTGACCTTAAAGGGCTTTCAGCCGGTGACCCTTATTCTCTAAAAGTAATTTCTAATTTCTTTGTATTGTTCAAACGCAATGTATTTTTTTATTATGCTAAAAAGTATAGCATTTTATTCTTGCATTTGTCAATACAATAATTCTAATTTTTTTTATTTTTTAGATTAAATTCAAATTCTTCCCAAGATTTACTAAATTTATGATTTGCAAAAGCATCTTTTAATCCAGTTATTTGTTTCAATCTTATGATTTCATCTAACTCCATACCTAAATGCTTTGATATTTGTGTCTCTGTCCATCCATTTTCCGTTAAAGTTAATACAATATGAGACATATCTGCAATTTGGTGTGTACCTCTTGCTCTATTATGTCTAATTGTACTTGCCATACGATTTTCTAAATCTTTATCTATTGTAACAATTGGAACTTGTTTTAAATTTAAAAATTCTTTTGCTACACGGTAACGATGAAATCCATCTACAACAATATATATATCCTTTTGTTTATCGTAATAAGTTACAATTGGCTGAGTATATCCATCTTCTTCAATAGAATGTTTTAATAGTTGCATTTCTGGTGGTGCAACTTTGTTAGGATTATAGTCATTTGCTACTACTTTATCTATATCTACCATTTTTACGTTTAATACTGGAAATTCTATTTCTTTCATTTTTCTTTTACTTCCTCTTTTTTACTAATTGTTACAAAGTTTTTATATGACTTATCATCTAATACTTCAAATCCGCTTCTTAAATATATGTCTATATATCTCTTTGTTAAAATACTACTATTTATTTGCTCTTCATTTTTGATAAGTTTAAATATTTCTTCTAAATATTCATCTTTGTAGCAATATACATTTTTTATTGTTTTATTTTGAATAGAAGCAAAAGCAACTACAGCATCATTTTCTAAGTATAAATACCAATCTTTTTTGTCATCATCATAAATTCTATCATTTATCTGCTTTTCTACTAATCTTGAGCCAAAAAACTTTCCCATATATTGATAAAATTTTTCATCTTTATTATTTGTTTTTATTATCATATTTTTTCTTTCCTTTCATTTTTTGAATCTAATTCCATTATTATTTTTTGTAGTGTTTTATCATCTGTTACTGTATTTCTATTTAATAAATTGTCCCAACTATGAATTAATTTTTTTAATTGCTCATCATCTGTTTTTGTTTGAGCAAATGATAATCTTCTTAAGTAAAAATCATTTTTCTCAATTGCTCTTGCAATTCTTCTCCAAGATATTGCCTTTTTTTGATTTTCTAATTTGCACTCTGCTATATCTGGTATATCTTCTATTGACGTTCCATATTTCTTATTATACCAAATCATAAATTTTTTTATTTTTCTATAGTAATGCAACATTAAATCTCTATTATAGATTCCTATACTTTCTAATAGAAATATGGTATATTCTTGCCATGTCATAAAGTCTGGCTTGCAAGATTTTATGTTTCCAAGTGCTGTTGTTTTACAATAGATGTTTCCAAAATTAACTCCATTTACTCTGTTTAGTATTTTGCTCCAAGTTTCATATTCTAATGCCTTAAATTGATTTAGTCCTTTTCTTTGGTCATCACCATATGGTTGACAAAGTCTTTGTTCATAAATACTTACTCCATTTTTATACATTAGTTCATAAATATAATTAAATTTTAAATCTAAATTGCTTACTGCTGTCCATATATCTTCTGCTTTCCAGTCGTAAATTGGATAAAAATTATATACATTTATATATTTTTCGTGTACTTTTAATTTTGTTGTCCAGTTAAGTTCTTTAAATTTTACTTTTTTGTCTTGAAATGCAATTGTTCTGAATCTATTTAAACTTTCATCTGTTCTAATTCCAATTCCACAAGCTACTTTTCCTTTATATTTTTTTTGATACCAATCTGCAAATTGTATTGTAAATTCTTCAAACTCTTCTCCTTTTCTAAACCATTTAAATGGGCAATTTTCTATATTTATGCTATCTTTTGGCATTTCTCTTACCCATAGATGCTTACTTTCTTCTTCCCAGCAAATCCATTTGGGTTGTAAAACTGATACTGAATTTCTTAGTGCTATTGGTAATGCTATATGATAGAAATCTCTAATTTGAGATAATTTTTTTAATTCTTCAATATGTTCCATAGTGTGCTTATACTGTGCTTCTAAGTCTATAAATAATACATCAAACTTTTTATTTAACTTGTTTGCTACTTTATTTGCTAATTGTACCATTACTGAGCTGTCTTTTCCGCCACTTACACTAAAATAAATATTGTTAAAGTTGTTAAATATAATTTCTAGTCTTTCTAGTGATGCTTCTAATACATTTTTTTCTAGATATTTTTTTGCCATGTATTTTCCTTCTTTCATTGAAATTATATCATTTTGCTAATTTTCTGTAAAGTTGTTTATAACATAAAAAAAGACAATTACTTGTCTTTTTATTTTTCTAACCATATAGATTTAATTTTTGCATTTGCACCATTACCAGCGCTTATAAATACATTAGCATTCTCCTTTATTTTTATATCTAATTCATAAATTTTATTTTGCAAATCAACTCTATTCCAAACTATACTATTATTACCAGCTCGAATGCCTATTTGTTCATATCCTCCAGAAACATCTGTCCAATTACACATAATATCAGCTTTTATTTTAGAAAATTCACCTAAATCTATCTTATTTTGAGTAACACATCTATAAGCACACCAATATCCCCATGTCTGCATTTCCATATAATTGTCATATTTTTTTGCCATTCCAACACTTGAAGTATCTCCTGTATAATACTCTGCATTCCATCCACCTGTTAATTCTGTATATTCTTCTCCTTCTTTATATATATATTTTCGTGGTTCAGTTTTTACACTTATTGGCATTGTAGTTTTTTTATTTCCTTTTTCGTCTATTACTGTAACTTTTATTGTATGGTTTGATTCTGGTTCTAAATTTTCTATTTTATATACTGGTTCTGTATTTGAATATGTTTCACCATCTATATTATATTCATATTTAGTTATATTTCCTTGTGTTGAGCTTGCTTGTACATTTATTATTATATATGATGTTCCAACTTGTTTTGTTATTTTTACTTGTACTTCATTATTTGGATTTTCATCAACCTGTATTATATTTAAGTTTTTGTCTAATAAATATTCATATTTATATTTTTTTAATTTTATTTTTGCATGTGTGGCAGTTTCTCCTACTTCTGGTGTTTCTAAATTGTCTTTATGCACATATAAATCCATATAATCTATTTCTTTATCATTTTGCAAATATTCTTTTAAGCCCTCTAATGTTTCATTTTTGTTATTGCGTTTTGCTTCCATTTGGTACTCATATATCTTTGTTATTATTATTTCTCTAGCTATGCTTTCATCGCTCTTTTCTTTTGCTTGCTCTATTTTCCCTAATATTCCATTTCCTGTTAAACTCGATATTGTTATTCCTGCTAAGATTAAAAGAATTATTATTGT
>CAOJQV010000054.1 GCA_948441945.1 uncultured Clostridium sp.
AAATAGCAATAATAATTTTAATTTATTATTACCACCAAAAGACAGTGATTTAGTAAATAAGACTATAAAAGATCCATATATTTTTGATTTTATTCAATTAAAAGAAGAATATAAGGAACAAGAATTAGAAAATGCAATGATAAATAAAATTAAAAATTTATTAGTTGAACTTGGAAAAGGATTTAGTTTTGTAGGAAATCAGTACAAGATTTCTATGGAAGATAAGGACTATTATATTGATTTATTATTTTATCATTTGGAACTTAGATGTTTTGTTGTTGTTGAACTAAAAGCAACTTCATTTAAACCAGAATTTATTGGTCAATTAGGTTTTTATGTAACAGCTATAGATGAAACATTAAAAAAAGAAATGGATAATCCAACAATTGGATTATTACTATGCAAAGAAAAATACAGATTAAGTGTTGAATGGTCTCTTAAAGGAACGAATTTGCCAATAGGAGTATCTTCTTATAAATTAAATGAATATATACCAAAGGATATATTAGATAAATTACCAACAGAAGAAGAAATTAATTTACATTTAGATATAGAGGGAGATGAAAATAATGAATAGTAATGAAAGTTGTCACAAGACTTCGATTAACTGGTACCCAGGACACATGGCAAAAACGAAAAAACAAATAATACAAGACTTAAAATTAATAGACATAGTAATAGAACTACTAGACGCAAGAATCCCAATATCAAGTCAAAATCCCAATATAGCAGAAATAACCAAAAACAAAAAGAAAATAATAATACTAAACAAATGTGACTTAGCAAATGAAAATGAAAACAAAAAATGGATACAATACCTCGAAAGCAAAAACATACCAGCAGTATTAGTAGACTCAAACTCAGGAAAAGGAATAGAAGAATGCATCAAAAAAATAGAACAAATCATGCAAATTGACTTACAAATGCAATCCGAAAAAGGAAGAATTGGAAGAAAAATAAGAGCAATGATATTAGGGATACCAAATGTAGGAAAATCATCATTTATAAACAGAATAGCAAAGAAAACATCAGCAGGAGTTGGAAACAGACCAGGAGTAACAAAACAAAAACAATGGATAAGAATTAACGAAAAAATCGAATTATTAGACACACCAGGAGTATTATGGCCAAAATTCGAAAGTGAAGAAGTAGCACTAAATTTATGTTTTACAGGAACAATAAAAGAAGAAATACTAGATAAAGTAGAAATAGCATATCAACTAACAAAATTCTTACTAGAAAAAGAAAGAAAAAAACTATGTGAAAGATATAAATTAGAAGAAGAATATATTGAAAAAACTTTAGCAAAAGAACAACCAGAAAATGAAAATATATATGAAATAATGCTACAAATAGGAAAAAATAGAGGATGTATTATGTCTGGCGGAAAAATAGACGAAGAAAAAACAGCAAGAATTATACTAGACGAATTTAAAAACGGACAAATAGGAAAAATAACGCTAGAATGTTCTACAAATAAATGTACTTGATTTAATAATGTCCCACAAGTAAACGTCCCTAATGGGACATCTGTCCCTTTTGGGACAAAAAGACCAAAAAAGGAGTAAGAATTGGAAAGTTTTATAGAATTAGTAAAAGATGAAGAAGAAGTAAATTTAATGCCACCTTTAGTATGGGCTTACGTTGGAGATTGTGTTTATGAATTATATATAAGGACTAAATTAGTAGAAGAAACAAAATTAAAGCCACATTCTTTACATATAAAGTCAATTAAATATGTGAAAGCTAAGGCACAAGCAGAAATATTAAAAGACATACATGAAAACCTTACAGAAAAAGAGCAAGAAATTGTAAGGAGAGGGAGAAACGCACAAAATCATCATCTACCTAAGAACGCAAATGTACAAGACTATATGTATGCAACAGCATTTGAAGCCTTAGTTGGATATTTATATTTAACTAAACAACATAATAGACTTAAAGAAATATTTGATAATATTGTTTTAGAAGGAGAAAACTAAAATGCAAGGTAAAAGAGTAAAACAAAATAATAGACTAAAAGTATTTATAATAATTATTATTCTATTCGTATTAGCGGGAATCTCATTGTTTGTAATAAAACAAAATAATTGGTTTGCAAAACCAACACAAAATGAAAACAAAGTATCTGAAGAAGAAAATATAATAGAAGAAGACTATATTGACCCGATTGAGCAATATGGTATTTTTGGAGAATATTATGAAAAAGCAATGGAAAAACTAGAAACACTTACACTAGAAGAAAAAATAGCACAACTATTTGTAATAGGAAACTCTACAAGTACAAATTATACAGAATTACAAAAATATCAATTTGGAGGATACTTATTTTTTAAAGATTTCTTTAATGGAAAAACAAAACAACAAATAATAAATACACTACAAAACTATCAATCAGCATCTAAAATACCATTATTAATCGCAGTAGATGAAGAAGGTGGAATAGTAGTAAGAGTAAGTAGTAATAAAAATCTCACATCAACACCTTTTAGAGCACCAAGTCAAATATATAATAATGGAGGGTTTGAAGCAATTAAGCAAGACACTATAAATAAAAGTAATTTATTAAAAAGTTTAGGAATTAATCTTAACTTTGCACCAGTAGTTGATATAGCAACCAACTCAAAAGACTTCATGTACAGTAGGTCATTACAACGTGATAAAGACAAAACAGCTACATTTGCAAGAACAGTTATTAGTGCTAGTAAAGGATTAGGGGTATCATATACATTAAAACATTTTCCTGGATATGGAAATAATGCAGACACACATGTTGGAAGTGCATTAGATAAAAGAACTTATGAATATATTTATAATAATGACTTAGAACCATTTCGTGCAGGTATAGAAGAGGGTACAGAATGCATTATGGTTAGCCACAATATCGTAACAAGTATAGATAGCCAAAATCAAGCATCAATTTCTCCAAAAATACATGAATTATTAAGAAATGAACTTGGATTTACAGGAATCATTATTACAGATGATATAATTATGGGAGCTATTCATGATGAAAAAACCATAGAAGAATCCATTACAAGTGCAATTAATGCAGGAAATGATATGATAATTCTTTCAATATATAATAATCCAAAAGATAAAAATGGAACGCCAATAACATATGCAGGAGTTATAAATGCTGTAAAAACTGGATTAGATAATGGAACAATTAAACAAGACACTGTTGATGAAGCTGTAACTCGTATCTTAGCTTGGAAATATTATAAAAAACTTTAAGTTTCGGTATTTTTGTCTTATCCTGAGGGTGATGTTGATGTTGGTGCTATGAAATGCTTATAAGCTGATTTGCATGAAAGAAAAATTAGAAATTGTTATATAAAAACATGAGGAATGTTCACGGAAAAAAGTTATATTATATTTATTTTTCATTACACAATTCGGCTTAATACATAACTTAGAGATTCTAAATCAAATTAATCAGCACCCTCATGTAATGAGATTCCCTAATTAATTTGATTAAGAATCTCTACAGTTACTCCATGGCACATTCGTTGTTACATTCAAAAGAAATATAATATAACTTTTTTGCCTGAGTGAAAGAGGTTTATGTTTTTATATAACAATTTCTTTTTTTCTGTAATAAACAGAGGCTTATAAGCATTTCATAGCACCAACATCAAAATCACCCTCAGGATAAGACAAAAAATACCGAAACTTAAATAAAAAACTGCTTGACTAAACAATAAAAAAATGATATAAGTAGAAAGGTAAACATCAAGGCCCCTTGGTCAAGCGGTTAAGACGCCACCCTCTCAAGGTGGAATCATGGGTTC
>CAOJQV010000055.1 GCA_948441945.1 uncultured Clostridium sp.
CCTCGCTTTCAATACATTATTATTATACCATTAAAACTAAAATTTTACTACATTTAATGACAATATTTTTTTGAAATCACTTATTTTCTTGTAACCATTTATAAACCTCATCTTCAGTAAGCTCTCCATGTTTTAGTTTTGTAATTTTTTCTTTAGCTTGTTTTTTCCAAGTTTCAAATTCTTTCTTTAATTTCTTGTCATCTTTGTTTTTATTAACAATGCCAAATTTTTGTTGATATGTTTTTCTATATTCTGTATATGCTGATTTTTCTTGTAATCTCTTGTTATAAGATAGTATTGCTCCTTGTTCTCTACAAGTTTTTCCATTTTCTTTTGGATAATCACAATATATTTCATCTAATCTTGAGTTTGGTATAAAATACATTCCACAGTTTTGACATTTCTTTATTGGGTAGTTATCTGTTTTTGATAATTCTTCTAATATAGCATAGCAAATACTTGATATATCATTGCTTTTATGGGTATTCACCATTGATATAAGCATACCTTCTTCTTTTAGTTTCTTTAATAGGTCAATATCTGCTGAATTTCCTAGTTCTTCATATTTATTAGAATAGTTATCTTGTATTACTTCATCATTTTTTATGTAAGAATATAATTTGCCTTTTCTTTTTATTAAATATACTGCATATCTTTGTGAATGTGTAAATGGCTTTAATTCTTCTATTTCATTTATATTATATATGTAATTTACTGCATCTGTTATTTGTTCTTGTATGTATATAAGTTGTTCTTGTAGATTATCATATATTTTTTTAGTTTCTTTTAAATATGTTTCATCATCTTCATATTTCCCTTTTAATTCAAATTTATAATCTTCATCTATATCTTTTAATATTTCAAATCCATAGGCATAGAAGAAATCTTTATAGGCTGTTTCATAGGTAGATAAATCAGCATTTAAAAATCTTAATAATAATAGTCCAAATCTTTCTACATAAGGAAAATATAAACTACCTGGCTGTTTTAATCCCATATCTGTTCCTTCATTTTCTTTCCATTTGATATATCTTGTTCCTCCACCTTTAGTACGACCATTTTTATGATTATCTTTTTCTTTATCATTAAAATCAAATGAAAAATCAGCTTTATAAAAGTACATTGGTGTAGAATAATATTCTTTCTTTTCTTCTTTGTTAAACCAAATATAAAAATCATCAAAATGTTTTACTTCTGGTAAATCAATACTCATTTCAATATTTTCCTCCGTTTCTATAAAATTCTATCAAGTTTTATCAAAAACAATTTCAACTTTTTTAATAATTGTTATTGACATTCTAATTATATTATACTATAATTAGTTTAATAATACAATACTTTTTGAGATAATTATTGTTTTAAGTTGTAGACTAAAAATTCACTACAACTAATTTTTAACGAAATGGAGGTGATTACAATAGACAAAGTAACTGAAATAACAAGACTTTTTTATGATGAACATTTAAAACCAACAGACATTGCAAAACAAATTGGTGTAGGTAAATCTTATATAACAAAAATTATTCAAAAAGATGAGAGATATATTGAAGAAAAAGAATACCGAGCCACACAAAGCAAAGAAAGACACAAAGTTTGTAAAAGAAATTATATCAATAAAAAGCGACAATCAGATAAGCAAGAGTATCAAGCAATGCTAATACAGATAAATAAAGATAATGAGTATCTATCTACTAAAAAAGAAATATCTGATATAGACTTTGCCAAATGGAATCGTGGAATGTATGATTATGATAAGAAAAGTAGCGATTTAGTATTAAAAAATGGAATTGTAACAGGTTATAATGTTTGTAAAAGAGTAAAAAATGTAGTAAATCCAAGTTGTATAAGAGCAACAGTTTAAATTAAATAAGCAAAGATTTTAGCACTTTATGAAAGGGCTATTTTTTTGACTTTAAAAGATTTTGTAAGTATTTTCATAACTTGCAGAACTTTTAATTTTTAGAAAGGGGTATTATAAATGATTTTTAAAATGAAATTCAAAAAGTATGTGCATTATTAATAAGAACTGGAGGAATTGCTATGAACAGAAAAACAAGAAAGAAAAATGAAGTATCTATTGTAAATAAATTTAAAGAAAATGAGATAGTAGATATAAAAGCACTTTTAGAAAATGCTTTTAAAATATACTATAATATGCAAATAACAAAAAACAAAGTAAGCTAGAAGTTTTAAAATAAAATAATTAGTAAGTAACTCGCCTATAATTTATAGGTGCTTTTTTTATATTCTTAGAAAGCTATCCCAGTGGGATAACTTTCCATAGAAGATAATTATAGCGAGATTTAGATTTTGTAGCAGTTTCTACTGCGTACAAAATCTTAGTTGAGGTTTTATTGACTTTTTTGAGATAAAGCTATAAACTAATATTATAATTATAGTCGAGGCTTACTAATGGAAAGGAGGAAATTTTGTTAGTAAGCAATGAAACAAAATATAACTGTGCTTTGTATTGTAGATTATCTAAAGATGATGATTTACAGGGAGAAAGTAACAGTATAACAAATCAAAAAGAAATATTAACACAATATGCAAAAGAAAATAATCTAAATATTTATGATGTTTATATTGATGATGGGTATAGTGGTACAAATTTTGAAAGACCAGACTTTAAAAGAATGATACAAGATATTAAGGACAAAAAAGCAAATATGGTAATTGTAAAAGATTCTTCAAGATTAGGTAGAGATTATATTGGTTTTGGAGAATATGTTGAAAAAATATTTCCAGAAAATCAAGTGAGACTTGTATCAATATTAGACAATTATGATTCAGCAATAGATAATGGTGTTGCAGATACTCTTCCCTTTAGAGCGGTAATAAATGATTTATATGCAAAAGATATTTCTAAAAAAGTAAAGGCATCTAAACATAAAAATGCAGTA
>CAOJQV010000056.1 GCA_948441945.1 uncultured Clostridium sp.
GAGTGTCCCATATTCCCGTTTTTGAGGGATTTAAGGAACGTCCCCCTTTCCCCCCCCTTTTTTTTAAAAATAAAGAAGGATTTATGTAAAATGGGTCGAATAATATAATTAAGTATGTTTATTTGAAAGAAAGAGAGGAAAAATGGCAAGATATAGTGAAGAAATTATAAATGAAGTAAGACAATCTAATGACATTGTAGATGTAATATCACAATATATGCACTTAAAAAGAAGCGGAAGAAATTTCTTTGGACTATGTCCATTCCATAACGAAAAATCTCCATCTTTTTCAGTTTCACCAGATAAGCAAATATTCCACTGTTTTGGATGTGGAGTTGGAGGAAATGTATATACATTTGTATCAAAAATAGAAGGAATAGGTTTCTTTGAAACTGTACAAATGCTAGCAGAAAGAGCGAATATACAACTACCAACACTAGAAAATAGTGTAGATACACAAAAAGAAATACTAAAAGACAAGGTATATAAAGTAAATGAATTTGCAGCAGAATATTATCATCAAAATTTATATAAATCACAATCAAAACTTGGACAAGAATATGTAAAGAAAAGACAACTAAGCAATGAAACATTAAAATCTTATAGAATTGGATATTCTGGTAAATTTGATGAACTATATCAGGAACTAAAAAAACAAGGATTCCAAGAAACAGAAATATTAGAATCTGGATTAGTAAACAAAAATGAAAAAGGGCAATACATAGATAGATACAGAAATAGATTAATGTTTCCAATTTGTGATATAAGAGGAAGAGTTATAGCATTTGGAGGAAGAGTATTGGACGACTCAAAACCAAAATATATAAACTCACCAGAAAACGTAGTATACAGTAAAGGAAGACACCTATTTGGACTAAACGTAGCTAAAAAAGGAGACACAAAAAAACTACTAATTGTAGAAGGATATATGGATGTTATATCACTTCATCAAAGAGGAATTACCAATGTAGTTGCACCACTTGGAACAGCATTAACAGAGCAGCAAGGCTGGTTACTTAGAAAAAATACAGAACAAATTATATTAAGTTTTGATTCAGATGATGCAGGACTCAAAGCAAAAGCAAGAGCACTAGAAATATTAGGTAATATGGGTTGTGACATAAGAGTATTAAACATAGAAGGAGCAAAAGACCCAGATGAATATATATTAAAATATGGAACAGCAAGGTTTAATAACCTAGTAGAAAAAGCACTATCAGTTATCGAATTTAATGTAAAACTATTAAAGAAAGACCTAAATTTAGAAAATACTAATGACAAAATAAAATTTTTAAATGAAATAGCAAAACTTATATCAAAAGTAGAAAATAGCATAGAAAGAGAAATATACATTGAGAAAATTGCAAAAGAGTATAATATTTCAAAAGAAGCGATTTATGGAGAAGTTAACAAATTAACTTATAAACATACAAATAGCGAAAAAACATTAGAAAAGCCAAAACCAGTTATACTACACAAAAAACAAGAACAAAAAGAAGTATCACCAGCAATAAAAAGAAGAGAAAATACAATAATCTCAATTTTACTAACAGCAGATTTATCAATCTTTGAAGTTATAAAACAAAATATTAGACCAGAAGACTTTCAAGATGAAATAAATTCAAATATCGCAAAAAAACTGTATGAAGAATTTGAAAAAGGAAATAGTAATATTAATGGAATAATTGACACATTAGAACAAGAAGAGCAAAATCAAATAACATCAATAATGGCAGATGATTATGAAATAGACAACTTAGAAAAAGCAATAGATGATATTATGCAAATTTATGAAAGAGAAAAACTAAATAAAAGAAAACTAGAAATATTAAAGAAACTCGAAAATATAACAGACAGTAATGAAAGAAAAGAATTAGAAAAAGAGCTAAGTAATACAATTATTATGTTAGCAAAAATAAAATAGGAGTGAGTCAAATGGCAAAGAAAAAAAATGAAGATTTAGAAGAAGTAAATAAAACACAAGATGTAGAAAAAAATGTAAAAGAAATAAGTGAAGAAGAAAAAGCCAAAATTAGTAGCATTATTCAAGAAGCAAAAGAAAATGGAAAAATAACTTATGCAGATTTAGCAACAAAATTAAATGATGTAAATCCAGATAAACTAGACTCAGTATTTGATGAATTTGAAAAAGTAGGAGTAGACTTATTACCAGATGATTTTGATGAAGAACCAGATATAGAAGATTTAAAAGAAGTAGAAGAACTAAAATTAGAAGAAATTACAGAAAACACGTTTGAAGGAATTAATGTAGATGACCCAGTTAGAATGTATTTAAGAGAAATTGGTAAAATTCCATTATTAACATTTGAAGAAGAACTAGATCTAGCACAAAAAATACTAGAAGGTGATGAAGAAGCAAAACAAAAATTAGCAGAATCAAACCTAAGATTAGTTGTAAGTATTGCTAAAAAATATGTAGGAAGAGGAATGTTATTTTTAGACTTAATACAAGAAGGAAATATGGGATTAATTAAGGCTGTTGAAAAATTTGACTATACAAAAGGATTCAAATTTAGTACTTATGCAACATGGTGGATAAGACAAGCAATTACAAGAGCAATTGCAGACCAAGCAAGAACTATAAGAATTCCAGTACACATGGTAGAAACAATTAATAAATTAATAAGAACATCAAGAAACCTATTACAACAACTAGGAAGAGAACCAACCCCTGAAGAAATAGCACAAGAAATGGAAATACCAATAGAAAAAGTAATAGAAATTCAAAAAATAGCACAAGACCCTGTATCATTAGAAACACCAATAGGAGAAGAAGAAGACAGTCATTTAGGAGACTTTATCCAAGATGAAGACAGTCCAGCACCACATGATGCAGCATCATATACACTTTTAAAAGAACAATTAGAAGAAGTTA